>JAYEFQ010000146.1:0-8783 GCA_034658655.1 Bacteroidota bacterium | reverse complement strand
GAGATGCCAAAGGCTGAAGTGAAATCTGAAACGACAACAAAAAAAGCATCTAAAAAAACAAAAAAGGATAAACCCGAAGAATCCAAACCGGAAGACACAGAAGATGGAAAATTGGACTAAAGTATTCACAAGCAACAAAGAGCATCTTATAACAATGGCAAAACAAATGCTTGAGGGTGAGGGCTTCGAGGCTCAAGTTTTTAATCAAAAAGACTCATCATATCATTTTGGCAACATATATTTGTACGTGAAAGATGAAAATGCAGCCGCTTGTAAACCTTTTATTGTTCAGTTTAAAAAGGATTTGGAAATTGAATAAATTGATAAAACGAAGCCTAAGTGGAATTGTTTTTGTAAGTGTATTACTTGTTGCAATGTTTGTTGCATGGTGGTCGTGGGCAATAATTGCAGGAATTATTAGCATAGGAATTAGTCTGGAAATTGCAAAACTATTTAAGAAAATAGGGATTCATAATGTAAATCCAATGCTTTCCATTTCAACTGTCTTAATTTTTATAGGTGCATTTTCCTTTTTTATCGGCACAGCATTTTACATACTCTCATTTTCTGTTTGGATTCTCGGATTCATGCTTCCGTTTATTCAACTTCTTTGGAAAAAACAAAACCTTCAAAATGCAATTGTAACAAGTATAGCAGCAATTTATGTCGGATTTCCTTTTGGGATGAGTGCATTGCTTTTATGGACAGGATCAAATTCCCCACTCGGTGATAGCGATATCTTTAATAAACAAGCATTTCCATACACATTAATTAGTCTTTTTATATTGCTGTGGAGCTTTGATAGCTTTGCATACATCACTGGTAGTTTATTTGGAAAACATAAAATATTGCCAGCAATATCGCCCAAAAAATCATGGGAAGGTTTTTTCGGAGGATTGAGTCTTAGCATTGGGGTTGCATTCGTGCTTATGCAAACTTGGGGCATCTTGTCATTTGAAAAGTGGATTGGATTAACTATTATTATTGCAGCTTTTGGAAGCATCGGTGATTTTCTGGAATCAAAAATTAAGCGAATTGCACAAGTGAAAGACAGCGGCAATATTATCCCCGGACATGGCGGACTTTTCGATCGTTTTGATAGTTTTTTAATGATAATTCCTTTTGCAACAGCATATTTGTTAATTGTATCCTGATAAAATTATGGAAGATACTCGCATATATCAGCAGTTCCTTAACTTTGTAAAAAACTAAATTATGCAGGTTAAATTTCTCATTATCCGTTTTAGTAGCATCGGTGACATTGTCCTAACTACACCCGTTATCCGCGGCATTAAGGAGCAAGTGGAAGGTGCTGAAGTGTATTTTTTAACAAAACCTGCATATCAAACACTTTTAGAACACAATCCATATTTAGATGGCATTTATGTTCTGAAAAATTCTATGAAAGAAACGCTTAAGCCATTGCGCGAAGCCGGTTTCGATTATATAATTGATCTGCATCATAACCTAAGAACCCGACGCTTAAAAAACAAACTTAAGGTGCTGGATTTCAGTGTTAATAAACTGAATCGAGAAAAATGGATGATGGTAAACTTTAAAAAAGACAAATTGCCGGATAAGCATATCGTTGAGCGATATTTGGATTGTGTTTCTGTTTTTGATGTAAAAGATGACAAAAAAGGCTTGGATTACTTTATCCCGGAAAGCGATGAAATTGAGATTGAAGCAAGTTTAAAACCAAATTTTCTTGCGTTTTCCATTGGCGGACAACATGAAACAAAAAAACTTCCCAAAGCATCTATACGTAAAATTGTGGAAAATATTCAAGCACCTGTGGCTCTACTTGGTGGCTCGGAAGATGAAAAAACAGGTGATGAAATTGCTAATGAATTAAATCACGTTCATAATTATTGTGGAAAATTAAATATGAACCAATCTGCATGGATGCTGAAGAATGCTGGGGTTGTCATAAGCCACGATACCGGACTTATGCACATTGCGGCAGCTTTTCATAAACCAATTTTATCAATTTGGGGAAATACTATCCCAAAATTTGGCATGACACCATTTCAAGCAGATAAAGCATCGAAAATATTTGAAGTAGAAGGATTGTCATGTCGCCCTTGTAGTAAAATCGGCTATCAGAAATGTCCGAAAAAACATTTTGATTGCATGAAAAAACAAGATTTACAAGCAATAATATTAGAGGCTAATAAACTGTTAGAGATTTAAGTTTAAAATTTATTTTGCCTTACAGTTTCTTTATTGTAACGGGGTGGATTTTCAGAAAACCACTCAAACACATTAAATGAAATTCCAAAATTAATATTGATTGGGAAATAGCTTAAATTATGCGGGCTTAACAATTCGGAATAAATGCATTGTACATGAAATTTTGCCATTCGATGCCCAACTCGTAAAGTAATAGCCGGTTCAATAAATGGATGAAAATGTTGATTAATATTATTCAAATTTTCTGCAATCAATTCCTCTTGAGTGTAATTTCTCGAAATAACATCAAAAAATCCAACTCCCATAAAACGTGTACTGAAAGCAATTTCAAAAATATCACCACGATAAGCAATTGAAGGTTGGATAAAACTCCGCCACGATGCCGTTTGAAAGGTATTAGTTCGCTCATAAACATCGTTATTATAGATATCATAATCAAACTGACAGCCACCATATCCGCCACCGGCATAACATTCAAAAACCGTGTTTTTATTGAGATTTTTAAAATATCCTACACCGGCATCAATTGAATATCGACGCGTATAATAATCATTTCGAGAAATACTATCAAAGCTGCTTGACCATTCATTTTTATTATGATGTCCGTTCAGCATAATTCCAAAATTATTACTCACTGCATAAGCAAACTGATAATTATTATAAGATAATGTGGAGCGAAAGTCGGATTTTCCTTTCAACATCGGAACATTTTGCATCGTCGGTTTATACAAGGTCTTACAAGATGTCATAATAAAACCGAGCGCAAGAACAAATAAGAGCTTAGTTTTCATGATTTTGACTTTGTCCAAAAATAACAAAAATATCAATATAATTGGTGCTACTCTTATTTTAGTGGTTGGAAATGTGGCTGGAAATTGAGCAACAACGCAATACATCGTATTAATTTCAGTTTATTATTATATTTTTACTGGACAACAGGGAAAAATAATTTTAAAGATTTGAAGCGATTGATAATTTTTGTATCTTAGTTTTCAAATTGTACGATTATGACTGACCCGAATGAAGCCTCACGGCAAATTCTTGCCCAATATGGTTTAAGCCCTCAAGAAGAGGTTTTAGAAGTACACCGTAAAAAGAAAAAATTCAGCATAGGCATTCCCAGTGAAACTACTATGCAAGAAGGTCGAATTCCGTTGGCACCCCTAGCGATTGAATCCTTGGTTGAAAATGGTCACAAGGTAATGATTCAGCGAAATGCGGGTAAACAGGCACATTTCTCGGATGAAAAATTTGCCCAGTATGGCGCTGAAATTTGTGATACTACTGCTGAAATATTTCAATGCGATATTGTCATTAAAGTTGCTCCATTTACGGATAAAGAACTAGAAATGATGCGGAAAAATCAAATTGTGATGTCAAACTTGCATTCTGGCTCACATACAAAATCCTATTTTACAAAGTTGATGAAAAAACGCGTTGTCGCCATAGCATATGATTTATTGAAAGATGAACAGAATTGTTTCCCAATTGTCCGTTCAATGAGCGAAATTGCAGGGCGAAGCTCCATTTTAATAGCTTCTGAGTACCTTTCAAATGTGAATGCAGGAAAAGGAGAAATGTTAGGTGGAATGATTGGCGTTTCTCCCTCTGAAATTGTGATTCTCGGTGCCGGAACAGCTGGTGAATATGCCGCCAGAACGGCATTAGGATTAGGCGCACAAGTTCGTGTTTTTGATCGTTCTGTACATCGACTGACTCGATTAGTAAATACGTTAAACTATTCTATATCTACATCAATTCTACAACCTCAAGTATTTGAACGCTCCCTGAAAACTGCTGATGTTATTATCGGGGCAATGCGTTCAATTAATACAAGCTCTGCAGGCATAGTATCTGAAGATATGGTGAAAAAAATGAAAAAACATTCTGTAATTGTCGATATTAGCATTGACCAAGGCGGCTGTTTTGAGACAAGCAAAGCGACAAATCATGACAAACCAATCTTCATAAAGCATGGTGTTATCCATTATTGTGTTCCGAATATAGCGGCACGAGTTGCCAGAACAGCAAGTTATGCTTTAAGCAATATTTTGTCGCCAGTACTGCTTGAAATGGGTGCGTCTGGAAATATTATCGGATATTTTAAAAATCATCGGGGCACACGAAATGGCGTTTATGTGTATAATGGCCTATTGACAAACCAGAAAATTGGAGATCAATTTGACATGTATTCAAGAGATATCGATTTGATTATTAGTGCAATGTAAAGTGAAAATATATATGGAGAGAAAAATTATATCGTATAATGTGAATGGAATTCGTGCGGCTGTGCGTAAAGGATTTCACGAATGGTTTGAAAGTGTTAAGCCAGATGTTTTACTTATTCAGGAAACCAAAGCTTGGGAAGAAGATATCGACATAAGTTTTTATGAATCATTAGGTTATCATTGCTATATTCATTCAGCTCAAAAAAAAGGATACAGTGGCGTTATGGCCATTTGTAAAGAAAAACCTGATCATTTGGTGTTTGGGATTGGTGAAACCCGCTTTGATTCGGAGGGACGATTAATGCGCCTTGATTTTGGTGATGTAACAATTATTAATTCCTATTTTCCCGCAGGAACTACCGGTGATATCCGTCAAGATTTTAAATACGAATACCTTGATGCCGTTCAGAAGTATATTGATGAATTAAAAATATCACGCCCTAAAATTATCATTGCCGGCGATTTTAATATTTGTCATAAAGCCATTGACATTAGTCGTCCTGAAAAAAAGAAAAATGTTTCTGGGTTTTTGCCTGCTGAACGCGAATGGGTCAGTGAGTTTTTGGAACGTGGCTTTGTGGATACATTTCGTGCATTTGATAAAAGCCCTGATAAATATTCATGGTGGTCATATCGAGCAAATGCCCGTGCTAAAAACCTGGGATGGCGCCTCGATTATCACATGGTGAGCCTTCCGCTGGAAACACAAATGAAAGATGCAAAAATTCATGCTGATGTATTTCATTCAGACCATTGTCCTATCTCATTAACAATTGATTTTTAATATGAATGTTAGTAAATCAAGAGTTTCTTTTAAACCGGGAACAATGCTTTATCCTTTGCCCGCTGTTATGGTTAGTTGCGGAGACAGTCTCGAAAAATATAATATCATTACCATTGCTTGGACAGGGATTGTCAATTCAAATCCGCCAATGTGTTATATTTCAGTAAGAAAATCGCGGCATTCCCATGCTTTAATTAAAGAAGCAGGCGGATTTGTCATTAATCTCACAACAGTAAAGCTTGCTCACGCAACCGATTGGTGCGGTGTTCGTTCAGGACGGGATTATAATAAGTTTAAGGAAATGAAATTGACCGCAATTCCTGCAGAACAAGTTAAAGCTCCCATGATAGCTGAATCACCCTTGAATTTGGAATGTAAAATTCACAGCATAACAGAATTGGGCTCACACGACATGTTTCTGGCAGAAATTGTTGCAGTTCATGGTGACCCACATTACATGGACAATGAAAATGGCGAGTTTTTACTAACAGCATCTGAGTTACTGACTTATGCTCATGGTAAATACTACAGTGTTGCTAAAAAACAGGGAAAATTCGGCTTTTCAGTAGAAGGCACTAAACGTAAAAAGAAAAAGTAATATTTGCTATCAAGATGCTGATTTAGTATAAGCAGGGTTATACCAAATTAACATCAAAACCATTTATCTTTTAGCTCGAGGCAATATTTGGTGCTTTTTTTACAGAAACTAAATTTAGAAATCCCCTTAATAGCGGATCTTATTTTCAAACTCATCCCATGTTTTAAAAACAATATCTGCTTCCTCTTTCATAATTTGGCGAGTTGGTATTTTGCGCTCTCGGATGGTTTTTGCTAGCTCTTCATAAATGAACTCATCGTCAAATCCTGCACTTGCTGCATCTTTGCGGCTGCTGGCAAAATAGAGTTTGTCTAGTTGAGCCCAATAAATTGCACCTAAACACATTGGACAAGGCTCGCAGGATGAATAGATTTCACATCCGCTTAAATCAAATGTTTGAAGCTTTTCACAAGCTTGCCGTATGGCGTTGACTTCAGCATGTGCTGTTGGATCATTATCACGTGTAACAGAGTTAGACGTTTCTGAAATTATCTCTCCGTCTTTTACAATGACTGCTCCAAAGGGTCCGTTGCCTGTTTTAATATTTTCCTTTGCCAATATGATGGCTTTTCTCATGAATTTTTCTTGAAACATAAGCTTATAATTTATACCCCATAAAAATAATGAATAAAACGTTGCAATAAAAGCAGAACCTGTTAATGTTTCAAAAGTATCTTCTGAAAGCATACTCAGGCTTGCAATAGTAAAGAATACTAGGAAAAAGTAATTCTTAAATCTTTGTTTTTTGATCGCTGGCACAAACCATGCAATTAGAAATATAATAAAACCAATTAGTCCAAAGGCAATCATAAATGTTAGATACTGATTGTGTGATCGGTGCCTGAACTCTGGTAATAAGGGCGATTTATCTAAGCGATATTGATGTTTAAAATAATCATCTACATCACCTGTACCGATTCCTAAGATTGGATTATCTTTAAAAATATGCCACCCGGTTTTTAGGTGTTCAATGCGTTGGGTAATACTTTGCCCTGATGGATTTCCACCATGGAAATAATTGTGTAATTGCCAGATTGTATAATACAAACGGGCGGCATTTCCTTCACCTGACTTAAATCGTACATTACAAATTCCCGCCTCAATTGCATTAATGTCTTTTGGACTTAGTTTTTTGACCGCCTCCGCATCTTTTAATTCACCCATACTGGTTAAATAGCGTACTATGGTATGTAAAATGTAATGTCCTTTTTGGTCAATACTATCAATGCTAATATCTGAAATGGCATTCCAACTTTGTTTCAACTCACTGTAATTATAAAAATGATAAACTTTATTCCCATTTTCAATTTCAACGGAGTTTAATTTATGATGGTATGGGTTTCCTTGTGCGGTTGTCATTTCAAAGTTTTCTGGATAGGGATTTTCAGAATGATAAAGCGAATAGACAAACCACCCGATAAGACAAGCTATAGAGAGGACTCCTACGCTAATAAACCCGAAAACGAGTCGTTTATTTTGTTTTTGTTTGATTTTACGAATGAAAGTAGGTGTAATAATCAGAAATGTGACAAGAAAAATAAACATGCCTGTAAATGCTTGCAAAATGAGTAACGCAATAATGTTGAATCCAATGGCTACCATGTGCAGAAATTTATATTGCATTTTTATTTGTGTGATGATCACAAAGTATGCACTGATAAACATTGATAAAACCATCATCAAGCTTAGTCGGATATGGCTAACAAAGATTGAATAATCTCTCGGATTTGAATCTTTTGTTTCTAAAATGTTCCATTTGGCCAGTAAAACGGAAATTCCGGCAGCAAAGATTGTCAACACAAAGAGGTTGAGTAAAAAGTTACGCCTCCAAATCCCGAAAGCTGGCATACTAGCCATGATAAGCGGAATTGCCAAGAGAGGGAGTTTTTTTTGGATATCCGCAAAGGCATATTCAAAATTAGTTGTGTTAAATAACCAAACGAAGTGAATGATGACAATTAAGCAAAATATCCATACCTCTCGATTTTTCTGAAAGCGGGATTTAATTGGCAAAGTGAAGAATGACAGCACCCAAATTAGCAACATTAAAAATATGGAAACACTGGTCATATAAAAAGAAAATGGTAAACTAGCCAGTAGCAAACCTACTGCAAATAAATATGACAGTTTGAGCAATGTATTGTACTTGGGTTGTGATATCATTTATTGTTAATCCTATCTTACAGTAGCGATTCAGATTTAAGCTGTTTGTAACCAAATACGAGATTACATCCCATACGGAAATTTACATTTCTGGTATGTTGTGGTAGAAATGCAGCCATAATATTATCGCTTACTATATAATATTGCAACATTGCACCGCGTATCATAAATCCAAAACCAAGATTATTGTATGAATTATTCATAATGGAATATGATAGGTGTGCAGAAAGCCAATCTGTTAGATTAGAGTTTGCCGATAAGGTAAGGCTTTGCATTACATTTTTCTGATAAAACTCAAGTCTGTATAATGCACCAAAATCAAGCATCTCGTGGAAATGATATTGTCCGCCAAGATACATGTCTGTTGGTAACCATGTGAGGTAGCCTCCATCAGTAACATCGGGTGCAAATATTCGTGCAACTGAATCAGCAAATTCCTCCATGTTTTGTTCGAATTCATCTTCATCTTCAAAGAAATCAACTTCGATTCCACGAAATGTAAATGTCCCGTTTGATTTCATGCTAATTGGGTTTTCATTCCAACTGATAAAACCAAGATCATTAACAGAAAAGTATGCCGTAAAATCTGTATTGATTTCGTAAGTTGCCCCAAGATCAATTGCAAATCCTGGGTTTTTTAAATTTAAGGCGTATTTTCCTATACTAAAATCATCTATTGCTGTAGAATCAGAAACAAATTCTAAAGAGTCTTTATCAAAGGTGTAATCTAATGGTATATTTGTGTTTAATGTCATATCCGTAACAGCGGTAATTCCGTAATCATTTTGATTTGTAAAAAGGGTAAGTTCATTAATTT
>JAYEFQ010000145.1:0-31630 GCA_034658655.1 Bacteroidota bacterium | reverse complement strand
ACTTCGAGACGCTGCGGCACTTCGAGATGCTGCGGCTATCGCCTTGCTCCTCAGTGACCTTGCTCCTCAGTCACCTTGCTGTGTGCTATGCAGCGTTGAGGTGGCTGAGGGATCCGCCGGTTGGCGGATCGTCTCGAAGCCCCGAAACGCGTCTCGAAACCCCAATTACGGACATATATTTTAAATTTCTTGTATTACTAATACATATTTCTTTGTATTGTCAATACAAAGTATTATATTTGCAAAAACATGTTATGATACTTAAATCACAATTAGAAAAGGTTATTGAAAGTAATAAACAATACTTTTCGGACAATAAACTTCACATTTCTAGGCAGTTACAATTGCCCGATAAAACTTCACAAATTACTGTTATATCAGGTGTAAGACGTAGTGGTAAAAGTACATTAATGAAAATGAAATACACAGGTAAGGAAAATAGCCTATTCATAAATTTTGAAGACCCCAGATTAGAACAGTTTGAAATAGAGGATATTGATAAATTGTATGATATAATTCGTGAAAAAAATGTGACATACCTACTTTTGGATGAACTGCAAAATTTAGAATCGTGGGAAAAATTAGCCAGGTTTTTTCATGATAGAAATCTAAAAATCGTAATTACCGGATCAAATTCGAGTATGTTAAGCAAAGAATTAGGCACTAAACTGACAGGTCGTTACCGATTATTTGAATTGTTCCCTTTTAATTATAAGGAATTTACTGAATATTACAATTTTAAACCAAATGCCGAAAACTTCAGGCAACATCTGTTAAAAGGTGGATTTCCTGATTATTTAAAAGAAAAATCTGACGATTATTTACACACCCTAGTCAACAATATTGTCATAAGGGATGTAGCTGTACGAAGAAACATTAAAAATGAGAAGTTATTATTACGTTTGGCGGTGTATCTCTTTAGCAATGTAGGTAAACCTTTTAGCTATAATAAAATAGCAAAGGCTTTGGAGATTAAATCAGTTAGAACATGCATTGATTATTGCAATTATCTTTCTGAAAGTTATTTATTGGAGTTTTTGCCACAATTTTCATGGTCTCCCAAAAAAACACAAATGCGTCCAAAAAAAGTGTATAGCATAGATACCGGACTTGCCAGAGTGAACAGCCTATCACTTCAGGATGATTGGGGCAGATTACTGGAAAATTATGTGTACTTATGGTTTCGACAAAATGGCTACGATCTAAGTTATTGGAAATCTGAGCATTCAGAATGTGATTTCATTGTAAAATCTGGTAAAAACATTATTTCGGCAGTTCAGGTATGTTGGGAATTGACTGCAGAAAACATGAAACGTGAAATGAAAGGTCTAAAAGAAGCAATGAAGGATACAAATGCAAAAAATGGCTACTTTATCACCTATCAACAAAATGAAACACTTGACAAGTTTAAGGTTTTGCCAGTCTGGAAATTATAAAAGGGTCTTCGAGACGATCCGCCGACTGGCGAATCCCTCAGTCACCTTGCTATGGAAACCAAAGAAACCCGGCATTACCGGGTTTTCCATGTAGCGCCAAAATATGGCAATTTAGTGGATCAAATCGAGGCGTTTAGTAACAATTTGATTCCCACTTTGATATTTGATTAAATAAAAACCATCTGCAAATTCAGTCAAATCCATTCGTATTATGGTATTTGTAGGATTGATTATCATTAGTTTTTTCCCTGTCATGTCATGCAAAGTAATTATTGATTTTTCCGTGAGATTAGGCAATTCAATAAAGCATTCGCCCTGACTTGGATTCGGATAAATTTCGAAATCAGCATTTGTTTCAACTGAGATACCAGAACAAATCTCAAATTTCAAAATTAGATCAGACACATTATTACATCCATACATATTTGTATAATACAATGTGATAAGTAGGCTATCATTCCCAGCATAGGCATAGTTCAAAGTATTTCCATAATACGGATCTCCCTCAACTGACCATTCTACATTGGTAAATTCAGCCGGAATTTCGTAGTAAAATCCATCTGCAATACAAACCGTAGTATCGGGTGATTCGGGGAAAATAAACGCATGCTCAAGATATGACATTAAATAAGTACTGTCATAAAGCTCGCAAGTTCCTACAGTGTTTGTTAATGTAAGAGAAACAAATCCCTCAGACGGAAATAATTCATAAGTTTGTGCATTGCTTCCATTATCCCAGAGATAGTCGTCGGCTTGAGTTCCTGCATCTAAAGTAATCTGAGTTCCAGTATCGCAATACCAAGTCGTATCAGGCAAATCACTTTGTGGTACATTGTAGGTAATTACAGGGGCAACAAAATAGGAAGAACATCCGTAAATGGTTTCCACTTCACAGCCAATATTTGTCGTACCTGAAGTTGGTGCAAATTGATGTGTTCCATCTCCGGTTTGTAATTGAGTGATGCCATTAATATCCCAAGTAATTGAAGCAACATCTGTAGTAGTTCCGGTATAAGTTACCGAAATGCTATCGTTTTCACATGCACCTGCAGGATAAGTAAATGCCGAGTTTGGTATAGGATGCACAGTAAACACTTCGTAAACTGTATCAGCAAGCGAACTGATGCAAGTATAATCAGGATGCATAATTAATACGAGACTATCAGCATCGGCAGGACTTGCCAAAGTAAAATCAGCAGCCATACCATGATTTACTCCATTTAATATCCACTCAAATTGAGGTAATGCCCCACCACCTAATATTACTTGAGGTGTTACTGTAATTTCTGTTCCTGAACAAACAGAATCATTTGGAGAAATCATCATACTAACTTCAGGATCAAGCGTTGGAAAAACTTCAAAGTGGAATGTCTCAGATAATAATTGAAAGCATCCGGTTGCAGTATCAAGCGCAACAACTTCAAAATCATAACTTCCGGGAGTATTTATTAACTCGGGACCTGCAGAAATACTACCACCAGTTCCTAAGGGAGATCCGAAAATTGTATCGCCACTTGCCATATCACGCACATGGTATATAATTCCGGGTTGTGAATTTGTAAAATCAAGATACACATTCCCCATATCACAAACCGTATCAAAACGCAATTCTGCATCTAGGTTAAAGTCATCCATAAAATACACACTTTCCATCCACGGGAGTTCTCTATCATAATATCTGATATCATCAAAAGCCCCTTGGAAATAGGCATCAGAAGGAGGATTGGATAATCCGGCAGGAATTTCAGTTCCACCATATACCCAATATCCTGTAAGCGCATCAAGACTCAGTGGCGTTACATCCGCAATTGTTTCTGCATCATTATTTATACGCATACTGGCATAGGTATCGGCAGTAATTACCACATTATGCCAATTGCCGTCATTATACGCATTAGATGAAGACAACTCAACCGGTGAGCCGGAATTTGCAAGATAAAAGTGTAATTTGCCGTCATCAGCCATATATAAAGTTCTGCCAGGAGTTCCGCCACCATAAGGTGCATCGTTAAACTGAATTAATACTGCACCATCGGTTTCAGTTGTTTTAAACCAAATTGAATGTGTAAAGGCATCAGGATCTGTAAATAAGTTGATTACATAAATAAAATCAGTTGCCTCAGCAAATTCTCTGGCAAACCAAAAATTTCCATCTCTATCATCAACTGGTAAAAGCCCCCAACCATTCACATTATAATTACCTATAACATCTCCATCATTCTCATTAAACGGGAAGTGATACACCGCACCAATATCTGAAGCTGGAATTTGGTCATTAAAATCAATAATTTCAGGCGATACCTGTACATCAATAGTATTACTTGTTAAGTGACATGAGGCATTAATAATATCGGCATGATATGAACCAGATTGTATTGCATTGTAAGTAATACTAGTTGCTCCTAGAATTTCATTATTATCCAAATACCATTGAATATTGTATGTATATCCGGCATCAACCTCAAGTTCTGCCGCAGCACCAAAGCATACATCAGTTGCAGTATTTGCGACAATATGTGCAGTATCAGGAGCCGGACTAAATGTTACCTGTACATGTTGAGATTCAGTGGTACAGCCATTTTCAGAAATCTCTACGTAATAATCACCAGTAATATTCGCTGTGTAAGAATACCCCGTTGATTCGGCAATCGGCACCCCATCTCTAAACCATTGATAATCTGAATATCCCCAAAGTGACTGAAGCCCAAATCCCCAATCACTATCGCATAAATCGGGACTACCCCAATACATCACAGTATCTTCGGGACAAGTCTGGGGCAAATCAACTTTCACACCAAATTCTCCGTTTACATCATTTTGTCCATCAACAACAAGAAAATATTCGACACCGCCAATAACATAAAAATAATCATTAACAATCGTATCGTATTGATACCACACGTTCATATTCATTGTGCAATTTGAATTTTCATTACAAGTCGGCAAAACAATTGCTGTCAAATCACTTCCTGGAATGCATTCAGAAAACCATAAATTAGCCATCCCTGAAGCAGTTGGTGTAAAAGAAAACACCATTTCATTTCCTGTGGTGTTCCATCCGCACCAATATTGATCAACAATGGAGTCGCCATCCACTTCAGTATCGCCCCAATACCAAACACCGTCAGTTATTGAATATGCCGAAGAGCAATCTAAAACACCGGGATCAGGTACATTAACATAACCAACAAAGGTATCACTTTCTACGGTTTCCAAGACATCATCATTAACATCTGCAACTACAATTAGTGAATAACTACCGGGAGCGGGTAATGTGGGCATGGTATGAAATGATTCAACAATTTGTTGCTCTCCCACGGTTAAAGCAGGAGCAGCAGATGTCCCCAACAATAAGTCAGAACCGTCTAATACGGCATCAGCAGACAAATAATATTCAATTGTGCTGGTGCCTGCATCATTATTTCCAATATTTTTTAAGGTTGTACGAAATAAAACATTTGTTTGTCCAGTTTCAATTGATTGAGGGATTGACTCTGCATAAGAAATAATTAAATCGGCATCCTCGGTTGGACAATATACTGTTAAATCACAAGTTGCATCTTGAGCTTTTGCCACATCAAGGACAAGGTAATATGTATCTGAAACCGTATTATCGGCAATAAGTCCGTTTGTTCCTGATGCAATAACAGAATCTTGATGTTGATGTGATAATAAAACAACTGCGATATCATCTGTTTCGTTCTCAATTTCAATGGTAATCCTACCGGGATATGTTGTTGTAAATTCAAAAGTTTTTTCTTTTCCGTAAGCGCTAAGCCAAGTATTTCCATATTTATTAACAATTGAAGTTCCACTTGATAAATCAATTGCAGTAGTTGCTGCACAAGATAAGCTTGTCATGCCTGAAAAATCTAAACCGGGAAAATCTGCTGCGGGCTCCATTCCGACAATAGCATAATTTGAATTCGAATAATCTTGACCTGAAGGGGTTAAATCATCCATCATAAAATAACCGTTTGCAGAACCTCCCCATCCCCAATTAAAATGAAACGCTCCAAGATCATCATATCCGTCAAGTACAAATGCATGTCCACCAGAACCGGTTCCTTTGTAAACCATTACTTTACCAGCATCGCACTCTTTGCGCATAAGATTCTCCCAATCAGCATTTTCAAATCTGTATCGACCAACGTATTTTAGGTTCGTAGTATAATCGAAATAGTTAATCAACGAACTTGCAACATTGGAAGTATATGCACCAGAACCTGTTGGAGAATATTGCATATTGACAGAAATACCACAATGCGACATTAGCTGAGCAACATCTGCATTACTACTACCATTAGGCATAGAGGCCCAATCATAAGTTGTAGCACCAAAATCAGCACACAATTCACCATAATTACTCGTATAACAATGCGAATCAACCCCGTTACCCGGATGGTCGTAATGTTTCATGGCCTGAGCCTGTGCAGTAGCGACACAACCAGTATAAACATACCCACATGGCCCGGAGCCATCTGCTGGGCAATCGTCATTGTATCCACAACCTTGATTCCATGTTGTAGAAAGCAAAGGCGTTACTGCTCTTGTTTGCACTAATGGTTGATTAGATAAAATACGCTGACGATTCTCTACCGCACTTGAACTCGCTTCAATATTCTGAGAGCGAACTCTCAAAATATCCTGAGCCAGATTATCCATCCATTGTTTCATGGCTGGTGGAAGATCTTCAGGGTTTACAGACAAAGTTGATTCGCCTGAATATGCTAGAATTGGCTCATAGTTTGCTTCTCCGGAGACAATCACAAATGCATTATCATAAAGAAACGTATAATAAACAAGTTCTCCATTTTTCTGATTTATCACCATTTGATTCGGCGAATTTTTAGTGCCAAATTTTTTAGCCATAAATTTTGTAGCAAGGTTTTCTGCCATTTCTGAGGACAAACTTTGTGCATTTAAATTTCCGAAAAAACACAATAAAAGCAATGCCGTAAAAATTTTAATTGTTTTCATAATAAATCCCACTTAGTTCTGCTAATTGACGTACAAAATATTAATAAGGTTGCCTGAAACTAAAGCCATGCATCATAGAGCATTTACATACAGTTATACCGATTGTGATTCAAAACTACCGATATGCTACGCCTATCGGTGTTGAATCTACATCGGCATAATACTTGCAATTTTGATTAATAAATGGTATTACTTGAGAATAGAAACCCTCTTTTGTAATATCTAATAAATATAGCTGAGTGCAGTTGTTTTTTATTAATTACATCCATTTTACGACGTTTTATTTTGGATATTTCAAACTTTTTATTGACTTTTGCCCAAGTCTTTGGTTCTGAATTTGGTTCTACCAAAACAGATGAAAAGGGAATGCCGTGAAAATCGGCAACAGTACCCGCTGCTGTAATCTCCATCAAAGGTTTTTGTACCCTGCCACTGTCCGCCACCTGGCTGATGGGAAGGCTTCAAAAACCGGAGTAAGTCAGAAGACCTGCCTCAGACAACAATATTTGATAGCTTTCGGGTAAAAAGCTGGAAAAAGCGAAATTCTGCATTTTCCCCTACACCTGTTCGCAACAAATATTGATTAATGCGTAATCAATTATTGTTTGTAAATTTTATTATGATGAAAAAACACATGAAAATCGCGGTCATTGCAGGAATATTTCTTGCAGGAATGACAAATGGGAAGGCACAACAAGTTGCCGATTTTGAAAACTTAAATCTTGCACCCGAATCGTATTATGATGGAGGTGCTGATCATAGTGGAACAGAGTATGCAACAGAATTTTTCACTTATCAGAGTGGAGGTGTTAATTTTTCGGTAAATCATACCGATTGGGGTGGCGGATCAAATTCTTTTGGCGGAATGGCATATTCGAACCTAAGCGATACAGTTACTGCCGATTATACCAATTTTTCTGCGTATGCAAATCCTGATAATACGAGCACATATGGAATTTTTTATCCTTCATGGGAAGTTTCAGATTCTATTGCCTTTGGTGAAACTGCGAATTTGCAATCTTTTAAAATTGCCAACCATGTTTGGACATATCATTACATCATGGGCAGCGATGGCTCAGGCAATGGAACCTTTGAAACCAATGATTATTTAACATTAACAGTCACGGCATTCAATGACGTAGATGAAAACATTGGAACACTTGACATTGCTCTTGCAGATTACACAGAAGGAAACTCAGACGTGATTAACAATTGGACCAGCGTTGACCTGAGTAGTATCGAAAATGTATCGTACATTAAATTTAGCATGTCATCTAGCGATACAATGTGTCCAACCTATTTTTGCATGGACGATTTGACATACACAACAGCAACAGGTATTGAAAGCAATAAAACATCCATCGCTGTGTACCCGAACCCTATTAATGACTTTGTGAATATTGACAATGCTCAGGGCGGTTCATACCAATTGGTTGACAGTTATGGTAGAGTCTTAGTTTCAAGAGAAATAAACGAAAACACTCAACGTATTTCTACTGCTCATTTAGCATCAGGAATGTATATCATTCAAATTAATTACCAATCTCAACAGATAGTTAAAAAGATCATCAAATAGTTGTTTTCAATGGGGATGTTATTTCTATTTCAGAATAGCATCCTCACATTTTTATTAGTAACTACTCAGTGCTAAAATTAATAACATTAACTATTCAGACGCATTTGAAACGATAGCACGATAATACGCCACATGGCGGATGCAAAAAAAGAAAACATGAGACACTATATATCAAACAAGAGGTTGCAACCTCTTGTTGATTCCAATGTTCTTTCTCAGATTTGCGGTAACGAGCTACTTTTGCTGATACTGATTAGTTACTTTTATTAAAGTGATTTTATTGATGTTTTTATTTTTGATGATGAAAAATTGATAAAATAATTCTACCGATTATAATTCAAAACTACCGATATGCTACGCCTATCGGTGTTGAATCTACATCGGCATAATACTTGCAATTTTGATTAATAAATGGTATTATAAGTGTTTCGGTTTAATAAATTTCAAATATCGAATATCAAATGAAAAATGATAAAGTTAAAACAATAAAACATTACGGTTACAAAGCAAAAATAACTTTGACATTTTTTATCTGTCTATACTTTGTTACGCCGAACAAATTTTAGCATTTAATATTTATCATTTAATGCCAAGTTTCATAGCTTCGGATAGCTTTTACTCATCTTCAAACATCATTGAGTAAGGTCTGTCGATAGCAACAGCAAGCTCAGTAACCGACAAATTTCTACTGTATCGGAAACTTTCTCTTCCCTGAAAGAAAACCAAAATGCTTGGCACGGCAAAAATTCTATGCTGACCGGCAACTTCAGGCAATTTCTCAGTATTTACATAATACATCTCCATTTTCGGGAAATCTGCGGCAAGCAATTCGGCGATTCTAGGCTTCAACACCTTGCAAACATTACATTTGTCATGCGAAAAATAAAGTAGAACTGCATCTTGGTTGTGAAGCAGATTATTCAATGCATCAAGGTTCTCAATCGTATTAATCTTTATGTTCATGCGGTAAAATTTGATATGGAAACCAATACAAATCAAAAAAGTTCAAAATCCCCTTTCTGCTCCGACTCTATCGTAATAATTTTGCCAGATAAATTTTTGTTATTTACTTTACAAAAATGTTGAACTATGCTGCAGAAAGTACCCCACACCTATGTTATTATTTTCGGATTCATTCTTGTATCTGCAATACTAACCTGGTTTGTACCGGCCGGAGAATATGAACGCGAAGAGAAAACCATGGACGATGGCTCTGTCAAGGAAATGATTATTGACGGATCGTATGAACCTGTAGAAAAATCGCCCCAAACATGGCAAGTTTTCGCTGCAATGTTTCAAGGGTTTGTCAATCAGTCTAATATTATTATTTTCATTTTAATGATTGGGGGAGCATTTTGGATAATGAATGCCAGCCGTGCCATTGATGTCGGCATTATGGCCTTTTTAAGATACACTCGGAAACTTGAAAAACATCGGCTTATGCAGCGAATCGGAGTTAATAATATTGTCATGGTTTTAATCATGATAATGTTTAGTTTATTCGGTGCGATTTTTGGGATGAGCGAAGAAACCATTGCTTTTGTTATTATTTTGGTTCCACTGTCCATTTCCATGGGATATGACAGCATTGTCGGGGTTTCTCTAGTATATGTCGCAGCTCATTTGGGATTTGCAGGCGCTGTATTTAACCCGTTCACTATCGGCATTGCACAAGGCTTATCTAACATCCCTATTTTCAGTGGCTTTGAATATAGAATAATATGTTGGTTAGTAATTAATGCTGTGGGATTTACTTTTATTTTGTGGTATGCCAAACGCATAAAAGCAAATCCTAAACGCTCGCCAATGTACGAAGCCGACAGTTACTGGCGCGATAAAAAAGCCGAATTATCAGACGACTTTGAATACAATACACCACTAGCTTCTTGGGTATCTTATGCCCTATTATTAGCCGGATTAATTGCTTTTTCCATTGCATATCCTGAAACGATATTAAGTGTCGGAAATTCATCAACTGAACTACCTGCGATTCCGATTGCAACCGGATTATTTGCTATTACAAGCTATTTTACGCTACGGAAATCTCAACATTTTTATATACTTAACTTATTGGTTTTTACCATTGTCTTTTTAATTGTCGGAGTAATGGGCTATGGTTGGTATGTCATGGAAATCGGCACACTTTTCTTTGTGATGGGAATTTTTAGCGGTATTGCAATGAATGCATCAGCAAATCGTATTACGAAATTATTTATTGACGGGTCAAAAGACATTTTAAGTGCAGCTCTGGTTGTCGGACTTGCAGGGGGTATCATTGTTATTTTGCAAGACGGCAAAATCATTGACACCATCATGTACAGCTTATCAAAAGGCATGAATGACATGGGAAAAACCGGCTCAATGGGCGTTATGTATGGCATACAGAATTTCCTAAATATAATTATCCCTTCAGGATCGGCAAAAGCGGCCTTAACCATGCCAATCATGGCTCCGTTCAGCGATTTAGTAGATATTTCACGCCAAGCGACTGTGCTTGCATTTCAGTTCGGCGACGGATTTACTAATATGATAACTCCTACCAGCGGCGTGTTAATCGGTGCTTTGGGAGTTGCTAAAGTTCCATATGACAAATGGCTGAAATGGGTATGGCCAATGATTTTGACATTGGTAATTGTTGGATTTTTACTCTTATTACCAACACTGTATTTGAATTTGAACGGATTTTAAGCAATTTCTGCTGCGATTTTTCACAGGTAACTTCTAATATATTGCCATACAAAATAAGTGCTAAATTCCGACAAGCTACTTTTGTTCAGCAGCTTGTTGATGTCGAGCAAACCACTGATTGGCAGCATCTACATCGCCCAAATTCTGATAAGTTACTGCAATATTAAACATTGCCTGTACATCATTCGGATTAATTTTCACCACCTTTTGAAATGCCTGTAACGCCAACTCAAACTGATTCGATTGCCCATAAATAACACCCAAGTCTTTCCATGCATCAGCATCTTTCGGATTAATCTCTAAAGCCTTTTCATAAAGAGGAATTGCGGTTTCAAAATCATTTTTATATCGAGCATACATCAATCCCTCAATTCGATAAATTTCAGAAACATCTGGTTTTATCGAAATAAATTTTTCACATGCCACTATAATTTCATCCGGAGTATTTGTTGGTGTATTTTTCTGATCGGCAAATAATCCTACCACCTGAGGCAAAATAAGACGCGTATTTTTCACGGCAAGCTCATGGTAGGGTCTGATTTTTAATATCTCAGCATACCAACCCACCGCTTCGGCAATGTTTCTGTTTTTCTGATAATGAGCATTTCCCAAAAGCAACATAGGGTCAACATAGGTTGGATGAATTTCTATCGCACGATTCAAATATTTCATTGCTAAATCCACATATTCATCGGCTTGTTGGGGGGCATAATCTTTTGATTTCCGATTATTCAGCAATTTAGCACGTTCCAGCAGCTTCCCTCCTGCTGTGGTATTTGCTTTGGCAGAATTTACCGATGTCTTTACATCAGTTGTAAACAACACAAAATCATTTTTCCAAGCGGCATTTCTGGCAATCGTTTTTCCTGAGTATAATCCAATCACAACAAAAAGCAAAATACGCCCTATTAATTTTGTAGATTTCATCGGGATGCGCTTGGGCAGTCCGTCTATCATGCCCCAAGCAAGCAACAATACAAAGCCCAAAGAAGAAAAATACACAAAACGTTCAGCCATAAACACACCAACCGGAAAAAATAAATTTGAAACTACTGACAATGGAGCAAGATAAAGCATAAAAATAAAGGCAAACATTCTCATTGAAAACGATGCACTTTTTTTTGCGTAGCGATACATAGCATAGAGCATGAAAATAAACATAGTAGCATACAGAAAAATCATTGCTATCGGAATTCCACTGTCAACACCGGTTAATGGGATATGATAAGGATAATAATCGTATGTTAAAGGATGTGGAAATACCAGTAAACGCAAATACATGAATAATGTAAACAAAATTGTTCCGATGCGCTCGCTCCCTTCAGCTGCAAGAAACGGATTGTTCATTAATTCCTGTGCAATTTGCTTTTCCCCAATTCCCCAGCCTAAAACTGATTGTCGGATTAAAAGAAAAATGAGTGCAGGAATCACAATACTGACAAAAGGAGTTAGATGTTTTTTAAGATTTTTTTCTTTAAAAAACCATGCCCCAACCGGTATAACCGCAAGCCATGTAATGGTAATTTCTTTAGACAATAATCCCAAAAATATCGCAAAAAATGCAATGACAAGATATTTCAAGTGTTTTTTATCAAGATATTTCAGATATGCCCATGCAGCAAGTAAAGCACCAAATAAGGATAATAACTCGTCACGCCCTTTTATATTTGCAACAGCCTCAGTATGAATAGGATGTGCCATAAATAACAAAACTGCAAGCAATGGAAAATTAACGATTGTGCCACTATTTGATAGGGGAAATAATGCAATCAACAGCTTGTAAAGAATTATAGCTGTTAAAATGTAAATCAAAATATTAATCACATGATGCACTGCCGGATTATCGCCAAACAGACTTTTTTCAATTGCAAAAGTTGCAATGCTAAATGGACGATAACGACCACCGGCGACTAATTTCTTGTCTTCCTGAATTTGTTCTGCGGTTCGTCCGGGATAAGAATTCATCCAAAAGCCAACAAAGGAGTCATATTTAAAAATATCATCAACGCCTTGAATTCCTTGTTGAGTGAATACATTTTGAGTAATAACAATGGCATCATCCAACGCATAATCGTGAGAAATTGTATTTCCGTAAAGCACGAATCCAAACACCAAAAAAATGGCATAAATCAGTCCTTTATTCTGTTTTGATTTTAATGTTTTTTCGTTTTGCTTAACCATGTCAATTGTTTTTTTCAAAACTAACAATTTATCAGCAAAAAACCGACAACCAATATTTCATCTTGCACATCGTATGCACAATAAACTTTCAGGGCGAAACAAAATACGACCGACAGGGATTTCAGCACCACACTTCATACATTTCCCAAATTTATCGGTTCCGATTTGTTCTTCGACCCGACGTAATGCTTTGAGTTTTTCTTCTGCCTGCCTCAATGAGGCTTCAGTAACTGCATTGTTATTAATCGCATCCATTCGTGACACCCTTCCAATTGCATTATCTGGCGAAACCGGTTGTGTCATATCCTTATAATCAACAATTAATTGCTCAGTTTTTTTTATTGCTGATGTAATTTTATCACGTATCTCATGCTCATTCATATGTATAAATTTATTGCAAGATAATAAAAAACAATAATTGCCATTATTGATTTATACGGCGAATATTAAAGCGCAGAGACAATTCACGAGATAGTTTTCGTAAATAAAAATATGGTTCTGATAAACCAGACAACGAATTTTATCTTCAGCAACTAACTTGTCTAAAACTTAGTTATTCGCTTTATTTTTTGCCAGCAGTTCTATCACAGCAGCTTCCCTCATAGGATGCACAGCCGTAATACTCAGCAGATCAGATGCAGCATAGCCGGAATATGATTTACTCCGATGTTATTGCCAAATAGTCTGCTGATAGCTGGTTCGGAAATTTCCACAATTATGATTTCGCTTTTTTCAAGGCCTCCTTCAATGTAATTTCACCGCAATCGGGAATAATTTTCATATTCACCTGACTAAGTACTTCCGTTGCTTTCGGACCAACCGGCCCGCTTGTAACAATTACGTCTGCGCCTGCTTGAATAACTGTTTGGGCTGCTTGAATTCCAACGCCATGTCCTTCATTTTGGTTTGGATTTTCAATGAATAACAAACTATCTTTTTCTTCATCATATAAAACAAAACCGGCAGCTCTACCAAATCGTGATTCTAATGTTGTATTCCAATCTGCATTTTTTGCAGGAAATAAATATTTCATAATTATGATTTTTATCGTGATAATTCCATTAGGGCTTTCCAAATGGATTTAAATCTTTGTTTTAATACCTCGTTATCCATTTCGGGAATGGTTAATCCTTGACTAATTGCCTTTGAAAAATCCGGATCGTAAGGCAGCTCCCCTAAATCGTGAATATCTTTATTTTTAACAAACTCATGAATTTTTTGTTCGTAATCAGCATTTAATCCGGCTTTATTTAATACCATTGCGGTTTTCACATTCATCTTTTTCACTAAATCACTTACTCTAAGCATATCATGATAACCGGCAGTTGTTGGTTCGGTTACAATTAAAATAAGAGAAGCACCCGACAGGGCAGCAATTACCGGACATCCAATTCCCGGAGGACCGTCTGTCAGAATAATTGATTTTCCCGTTTGTTCAGCAATTGCACGGCTTGTATTACGTACTTTTGTTACTAATTTGCCGGAATTATCTGCTCCGATATCAAGTTTTGCATGAACCATAGGTGCACCTGTCCGTGATGTAGAAACATACAGTACACCCGCTTTTTGAGTCTCCAAACGTAATGCATTGGTTGGACAAATGTGTGTACACAGTCCACAACCTTCACACTCAAGTGGGTTAATCTCAAGTCGGCCGTTTTTAATAGAAATGGCATCAAAATAACAGTTCGATATACATTTGCGACACAACGTACACTGTTTTTGTTCCACTACGGCCAGTTTTCCACTGTAAAAGTCCTCTGCATCCGTATTTTCTGGAGCCATCAGAAGGTGCATATCTGCAGCATCTACATCAGCATCTCCAATGACAATATCAGGTGACCCAACATAAGCCAACCCTGCAGTTATAGTTGTTTTTCCACAACCCCCTTTCCCTGATATAACAACAATTTCTTTCATATTTTATTTTAAAAAATGCTATTCTTTTATTCTTAATCTAATGTTTGTAACATATTTACTAAATCCTTAGAAAATGATTTGTAAATTTCGTGAAATTCATCATTAACTTGATACACGAGTTCTCCTCGCGAATAGGCTTCAGCAACCATGCGAGACTGTGGAATTCTAGCAATAATCGGAATCCCCTCCAACTCACAAAAATCATCAATAATATGATCTGCTCCACTACCGGCTTTATTCAATACAACAGCCATCGGACGATCAATCTTCTCTACCGTTTCCACAGCGAGTTGCAAATCATGCAATCCAAATGGAGTCGGTTCGGTAACAAGCAAGACAAAATCAGATGCTTTCACAACCTCCATCATCGGACAAGAAGTTCCGGGAGGAGCATCTAACAAAAAAATTTGATTATCGCCAGGAATTTGATCAATTCGCTTAATTGCAGATGATATTAATGGGACAGCACTAGGCTGTCCGATATCAAGCCGATATTCTGACAAAGACAAATTGGACTGTGTCGGTTTATAATATGACAGTTCTCCCATGCGCTTTTCCTTCATAGGTAAAGCATCCTCAGGACATAATACTGAACAAGCGTGACATGAATGGCATAAATCAGGAAAAACCAACACTCTAGTTCCAAGGAAAGCAATTGCGTTAAACTCACATACTTGAGAGCATTTATTGCACAAAGTACAGGCTTTTTCGTCCCACACGGGCACAAGTCTGTTTTCTTCCTCAGAATAAAAGCGCTCTGCATCCTTAAAAAACAAGAGCGAATTTGGTTCTTCAACATCTAAATCCACTAAAGCGACATGTTGTGAATCTGGATTAAGGGTTTCAGATAATTGGGCGGCCAAATTTACTGACACGCTGGTTTTACCGGTACCTCCTTTTCCGCTGGCTATGGCAATTTTTTTTCTCATTTTCATACTAATGATCACAAGCATTTTCATTGGTTTCCAGAATTCCCTGCAAATAATCTTGAATTAAATGATCTGCTGATTTTCCGGGAACACCGATAAACACATTAATTTTAAATTGATTGAAAATTGCGATGGCACGTTGTCCCATGCCTCCCGCAAGAATATCGGTTGCTCCTTTTTCTGACAACCATTTTGGCAACAATCCGGGTTGATGCGGAGGTGCATCTAAAACCTCAGAGTTTACAATAGCTCCATCTGAAATGTGATATAAGGCAAAATGGTGACAATGTCCAAAATGCTGGCTTAAGATTCCGTCTAAAACGGGGATTGCTACTTTTGTCATTTTCTTAAATTTTAGTTCAATGCAAAGCTCCGACAATTTTTGTTAAGGATAAAGCAATGCTTTCTGTAATATATCAATAAAAAAGTTGATATATTTCAATTTTGGAGTAATTGCATGAATAATACGGGATGAAATATCTTTCCAGTGCCTTTCAGTACACTTCTGTATCATAATTCCTTATGAATACAATGCCTATTATATTGTTGTTTATTTCTCTTTTTTCAGTTTTGACTTAAAGTAAGCAATTATATTTGACAAGCCGATACCTGCAAGCACATAAAAAATTGGTAAAATATAAATATCAAAACGCGAATCGTGCTCGGCATACGATACGGCAACCACTAAAAGATGAGCAAAAATGATAAACAATGCAGCGAAAATTTCAGGTTTTTGTCTAAAGGATTTCAATGAAAACAAAGACAGAAGATACGCCGGAAGAATCCAAAATAAAATACGTATTTTATATGCTGTTGAATGATGCGGACGAATATGAATCAATGTGTATCCTACCCTTGCAGCGCCAATTTTCACACTAGCAATTGGATAGCGGACAATATACTCCATACCCCCTACCCAATCAGCATACTCAATATCATTTGCCTGAGGCATTGCAAGGTTTAATTCAGGATGTCCCCAAACGGTAATTCCTTCTTGAAGATTTTGAACCGGAGTGGTAATTTGAATTGAGTCCCTAACTCTACCGACAGCACCCATAAGAAACACAAATGCAAATAAACTAACAACTATCAAGGAACTTTTAAGGTGTTGACTCAATGAAAACGAATTAATTAATAATACGATAAAAACCGGCAATAATATCCATCCGTTAGGACGAATAAACATAGTAATTATCAATGTAATGGCAGTGAACAGATAGTTTTTCGGGGCAGGCTTTTTAATCATCTTTACTAGTCGCCAGAAAAACAATATTACCATAGAGGTGTAAATCGACTCAGTAAGAATATACAAATGCCATTTTACAATAAACGGATTACATAAAAATAGAGCCATTACAAAAATTGCAGCAAACCTAGATTGGCTAAGGTTTTTAACGATATCATAAAGTGCATAAGCTGCCAAACTAGCAAGTAGTAATTGAAAAATAATAATCGAAATATCCGGTAACGAAAATAATTTTAGGAGAGCAATAATTAATATGTACCCAATAAACTGAAATTGTCGTCCTTCAAGTCCCTCTCCGGAAAGTATGCTTTCCGCGCCGAAAAGATAACGGTTTGAATCTAACCAATACTTAATTCCGGGCAATCCGTTACTTATTTCTCCGCTATGCCAATTAATTACGTTCAGCCATACAAATCGTAACACAACAACAATTATTGCTAGTAGTTGAAGCCATTTCTGATGAGTAATAAGAAAATGCTCAATTCGATTTATTGTATTTATAATGCTTGTTTTCATTTGAAATAAATCACTATCAAAGGAACAGAAATATTTCCTTATACTGGCTACTGATAAGTGTGAGTTGATAATTTCTCAATTTGTCCGACACCAAAAAGGATTTTCACCGGATTATAATACACAAAGTTATTCGTTTTGATATTTCATTTCAGGACGTTTAAACGCTCTGATTACTAACCATACACCTATCAAAACAAACGGGATACTTAAAAGTTGCCCCATTAGCAACGGAAAATCCCAAATTCCGGTTTCCATTTGCACTGTTTTTGTAAACTCAATAAAAAAGCGAAATGTAAAAACAGCAATAAAGAACAAACCGGTCAACAGTCCTTCTCTCCTTCCCCAGTCTTTTTTGTAATATAATAATATCATGGTGAAAAAGAACAATAGATAAAATATCGACTCATAAAGCTGGGTTGGATGTCGCGGTAATTCATCCACTCTGTGAAAGATAAATGCCCAAGGAACTTGAGTAGGGACGCCAATAATTTCATGATTAATTAAATTTCCAATACGAACGAATGAACCGGCCAAGACTGCAATAATTGACAATCTGTCAATTAAATACAAAAATGTAAACTCCTTACGTTTTCGCTGAAAAAGCCACACGGCAATAAATATTCCCAGAGCACCACCATGGCTTGCCAATCCGCCTTCCCAAACTTTCAAAATTTCAAGGGGATTTTGCAAATAATGCGACGGGTTATAAAACAAACAATGTCCGAGTCGCAAGCCGACAATTACACCAACCACAACAAAAATAGCAAGTCGATCTACAAGTTCTTGTTTTACACCTTCTTTTTTAGCGATACGGCTAAACACAAGGTATGCAAGTAAAAAACCAGTTGCCAGTAATATTCCATACCAGCGAATACCTCTTGCGCCGATTTCAAATGCAACAGGATCGGCTGTCCAATCAATAAATCCTAACATAATTTTTCTTTATTTAATCCATTGGTTTTATCTTCAGAAATGGTAATTGCAGTTTCAATCAAGGCCAAATGAGAATATGCCTGCGGAAAATTCCCCAACAGTGCCTTAGTTTCAAAATCAATATCTTCACTAAACAAACCTAAATGATTTGAATAGCTCAATACGCGCTCAAACATTGCTTTTGCTCTGGCTTTTTCCCCAATGCGATAAAGCGCCGTAATTAACCAAAAGGTACAAATTGTAAAGGACGATTTTGGAGCTCCAAAGTCATCTGTATTTTTATAACGATACATCAACCCATCCCGACTTAGTGCTTTTTCAGTAGCATGTACGGTAGATTGAAATTTTGGATCATCCGCAGAAATAAAGCCGTAAGTTTGCATCAATAAATTTGAAGCATCCAATTCTTTTGACGCATATGTTTGAGTAAACGCCCCAACCGACTCATTCCAAGCATTTTCCATTATGTCTTGTTTTATTTCATCGCGTAAAACCGACCATTGTTCAACATAATCGGGCATATTAATCATATTTGCAATTTTCGCCCCACGATCCATTGCCACCCAGCAAAGCAGTTTTGAAAAGGTAAAATGTTTTTGCTCATTACGAATTTCCCAAATACCACGATCCGGATTTCGCCAAGTATGTTGAACAACTTTCATCATACTACGGGTTACTGTCCACAATTCCTCAGAGTTCGACAAACTCACATCAAATCGTTTGAATAATTGATAAATGACATCAACCAACACACCATATATATCGTTCTGTTTTTGTTTGTAGGCGGCATTTCCTATTCGCACCGGTTTTGAACCTTCATAGCCGTCTAAATAATCAAGATGCTTTTCACTCAATTTCTTTTCGCCATTAATACCATACATAATCTGTATCGGTTCATCTTTAACCGGCACAAGCTTCAAAATATAATTCAAGTAGCGTCTGGCCACATTTAAATGACCAAGATTTGACAGCACTTTAATTGTCATTGATGCATCTCTCATCCAGCAAAAGCGATAATCCCAATTTCTCTCCTCTCCGATTGTTTCTGGTAAAGAAGTAGTTACAGCCGCCAAAATTGCACCGCTCGGATTATAAGTTAGCAATTTAAGAACCAAAGCAGAGCGTAAAATCTCGTCATTGTATTGTGAATATTTCTGTGTACGATCTGCCCAATTCAACCAATAAACCTTAGTGCGCTCCAGTTTTAAACACGATCGCTCAATGGTTGGAGAATGGAGTTTTTGATGATAAGACAAAAGAATATACTCATCTTTTGACAACAAAATTTCTTTAGAATTCAATATACTGTGAAAATCAAAGCTACTGTACATATAAGCAGAGTCGTAATCGCCCTGAGTGGTTATCGATTTTATGTATTTACTTCGGATAACGGAATTTGTTTCTCCAAGTGCATAATTCATTTTCGGATTATAATTTATGCGAAACTTCGGCTTTCCCGATAAGACTCGAAAATATCGAATAACATCCGGCGGCGCATAATAATCGTTATCTCCATTCATATAACGAGGCATGAAATCTGTTATCTCAAAAGCATCCGTTCCGTTATCAAAACGTGTCAGCAACAAATTTGTTCTTTTCATATATTGCTGTGAAATTTTATAATCTTCACTCGTCAAGATAGCAAACTCACCTCCAATTTTTTCATCCAGAATTTTTGCAAAAATTGATGGGCTATCAAATTTCGGCAAACAAAACCACTCAATTGCTCCCTTGTCCGACACTAATGCAGCACTCCGACAATTCCCTATAAGTCCGTAATTCAATGTTCTCATTAATATTTTATTAAATTATTCGTATTTTTGGTCAGTTGCAAAAATATTTGTATTTTTTCACAAAACTGACACAATATGAAAAGAATTATTATAATTTCAAATCGCTTGCCGGTAAGTTTAAATTTTGAAGACAACAGAATTACCGCAAACCAAGGAATTGGCGGACTCGCAACAGGGATGAAACCTGTTCATGAGAATTATGACAGTTTATGGTTTGGATGGCCAATGTACGATCCGAAATCCATTGGGAAAGAAAAAACCAAAGAAGCCGAAGCCTTGCTGGCAGATTATAAATGTGCGCCGGTTTATTTAGACACTAATGATATTGATGATTATTATTACGGATTCAGTAACCGCACAATTTGGCCTTTATTTCATTATTTTTTACAATATACTGAATATAAAGTAGAGTATTGGGAAGCATATGTGCGTGTAAATCAGATTTTTGCAAACACAATTGCAGAACAAATCAATGAAGATGATCATATTTGGATACATGATTACCATTTATTTTTACTACCACAAATGCTTCGCAAACGTTTTCCGAATATAGGAATTGGATTTTTTCTGCATATTCCGTTTCCATCCTACGAAGTTTTCAGATTATTGCCATGGAGAAACGAAATTATTGAAGGCATACTCGGTTCAGACTTAGTAGGATTTCACACTTACGATTACGAACGACATTTCCGTTCTTGCGCACATAGACTTTTAGGATATGATGCCGATTTCAATCGTATTAAATTAAATACGAGAGAAATTAATTTGGATGTTTTCCCGATGGGAATTGATTACGATTACTTCGAGCAGGCCGCTATTGAAAAGCGCAATCGTTCAGTCAAAGACAAATCTGAAATTCAGAAAGAAATTGAAAAATATTTTCTGACTCAACCGGATAGAAAATTAATTATTAGCATTGATCGATTAGATTACAGCAAAGGGATTCCAAATAGGCTTTGGGCATACGAACGATTTTTAAAGAAATATCCTGAGCATCGAGGAAAAGTTACGCTCTTAATGCTGGCAACTCCAACCCGAAGCAATGTCCCTCAATACCAACAGATGAAAAAAGAAGTGGATGAATTAGTCGGCAGAATCAATGGGGAATACGGAATGATCAACTGGACTCCGATCTGGTATTTTTATCGCAGTATGCCGCTTGAAAAGCTTATTGAATTGTATCTTGCCAGTGACATTGCACTTTTAACTCCGATTCGAGATGGTATGAATTTGGTAGCAAAAGAGTATCTTGCATCAAAACCTGATAATAAAGGAGTTTTAATTTTAAGTGAAATGGCTGGCTCAGCGAAAGAAATGAGTGAAGCTTTAATAATTAATCCAAACAATACAGAAGAAATTGCAGATGCCATACATCAAGCGATTATAATGCCTGAAGACGAACAACTTAATCGAAATAAAACCTTAAAGAATCGTTTAAAACGCTATAATATTGACAAATGGGCAACTGATTTTCTTGGAACACTTGAAAAACACTCAAAGCGCAAAGCAATTTATCGTCCGAAAAATTTAAGCACAACTAAACCAAAACTAATAAAGAAATATAAAGCTGCAAAAAAACGAATTCTACTCTTAGATTACGATGGTACTTTGCAAACTTTTCATAATGATCCACAGCAAGCATATCCCGATACTGCGCTTTATGAGCTACTTGAAAAGCTTAGTAGCAACCCAAAAAACACAGTGGTAATTATAAGTGGCCGCGATAAAGAAACCTTACACAAATGGTTTGCCAAACGGGGTTTAAAACTAATCGCCGAACATGGAGTTTGGGTATGCAAATCGGGAAAATGGGCAATGACAGCTCAAATGAATGATGAATGGAAAGAAATATTCCGCCCGATTATCCAATGGTATGTTGACAGAACTCCGGGAAGTTTTTATGAAGAGAAAAACTATTCATTCGTTTGGCATTACCGAAAATCAGATCCAGAACTCGGGAAAAATCGTTCAATTGAACTGAAAGATGAAGTAAATAGTTTAATTGCAAACCATAATCTTGAGATAATGGAAGGAAATAAAGTCGTAGAATTAAAAACATCTGGAATAAATAAAGGACAAGCTGCATTAAATCATATGGCAGGAGAAAACTACGACTTTATTATGGCAATCGGCGATGATTGGACTGATGAATTTTTGTTTAAAGCCATGCCAGCCTCTGCACACACCATAAAAATTGGCAGTATTAATACTGTCGCTCATACGCTAATTGATTCTGTTAAGGATACAAGAGAATTTCTTAATGATTTAAGCGAATCGTAACATAAATTAGCATGAATATTTTGGATTATTAAAATAATTCTTTAATTTTACACTATTATAAACTTTTAAATGAAACTATATTATGAAAAAACTATCAATTTTTGCAATCGCAGCAGTATTCGGTTTATTTGCCGTATCATGTAACAACGGTGAAGAAACCACTGATGAAGGTACTAAAACCGAAGATGTTAAAACAGATCTAACTGAAACTCAAGATGACACAGAAGTAGTTGCTGATGAGCTTGAAGAAGATGTAACAACTCAAGCTGACGAAAACGCTCCAACTGACGAAAACGTTGTAGAAACCGAGGATGAAGGTGAGGAAAAACCAAAAGCGCAAGAAATCAACCAAGTTAAAATAGATAAGAAAGAGGTTGCTAAAAAAGGTGACACTGAAGAAAAAGACAACGAAGTTCAACGCTAATTCATTTTAAAATATTAATTTAGGGGCTTAAAGCCCCTTTTTTTATGCTATCAATCTGCATCCCAATCTATAATATTGTACCGCTAAAGCTTATTAAGCATCTCAGCGAGCAAATTTCTTATGAAAACATTGAAGCAGAAATACTTTTGCTTGATGATGCATCTCCTGATAACATTCAGGATGATTTAAACAAAGCAAAAACAATTCCAGAAGTTAGTGTACACCAAGCTTCCCAAAACTTAGGAAGGTCTATCGCTAGAAATCGCCTCGCAGAAATTGCAAACTATTCCTATCTCTTATTTATGGATTGTGATTCAGGTATTGAAAATAAAAAATATCTACATAACTACATTAAAAATGCAAAACCAAATACGGTGTGCTGCGGTGGAACAGATTATGAAATAGAAAAACCACAGAAATCATTTATGCTTCGCTGGAAATATGGACATCAAAGAGAGAGCAAATCAGCGAGAACAAGAAATAAAAATCCATATTATGCATTTACAACCCATCATTTTCTAATTGATAAAAACACCTTCAAAGCAATAAAATTTGACACATCAATTCAAGGTTATGGACACGAAGATAGTATGTTTGGTTTAGCATTAAAAAAGCACAACATCCCAATCCTCCACATTGACAACCCGCTGCTGCATTTGGGATTAGAGCCTGCTTCAGTGTTTATAAAAAAAACAGAACATGCTCTTAAAAACTTAAAAATGCTTTACATAAAACATCAATCAGAATCGGATTTTATAGCAAGCAATCAACTATTATCATTTTATAAGAAACAACGAAAATTACGCTTAATCTGGTTTTGGAAAATTGTTTTTTCACTGAGCAAACCACTCATTAAAATTCAATTGCATAGCAAGAATCCGAGCTTAAAGCTATTTGATTTTTATAAATTTGTATATTTTATCACAAAAATAAATCACTAGTGCCTGTAAAGCATGAAATATAGTAATAAACAACGTTCAATTCTTGGCATTGTGGCTATTACTGCCTTTATGGGTACATTTCTCATTTCATCAGTAAATATTGCCTTGCCTGCCATTGAAAACGATTTCGAATTAAATGCCATTGCATTGAGTTGGGTCATCACCTCCTTTTTGCTTGCAATGGCAGTATTTCTGCTGCCGATTGGACGCTTAGGCGACTTAACAGGCATTCGCAGAATGTTTAAAATTGGTCTCATTTTGTTTACGATCGCTTCCATTGCATGTGGATTTGCACCAAATGGCACCTGGCTTATTATTCTCCGATTATTACAAGGGATTGGCGCTGCACTAACCAGCACAACCGGACCAGCAATCTTGGTTTCAGCATTTCCACCAAAGTTAAGAGGACGTGTACTTGGCATGTCAGTAGCGGCTGTATATCTCGGACTAGCATTTGGTCCATTAGCAGGAGGAATTATTACTCAATACCTTGGGTGGAGAGCCATCTTTTTCATTGCCTCAGGATTAGGAATTATGACAATTCTAATCGCTTTTCGATTTTTGGACAAAGACAATATTCCTGAAACTAAAGGAAAAAAGATTAATTTAACAGGCAGCATTTTCTATATGTTAGGATTAATTGCCTTAGTTTATGGATCATCAAAAATCCCTGATGCACTTGGATGGATTCTAATGTTAGCAGGAATCGTTTTCATGATCGTTTTCTGGCAATTTGAACGAAAATCAAAACTCCCAGTCATTGACACCAAGCTGTTTACAAAGAATCGCTTATTTGCCTTTTCAAATCTTGCCGCACTTATAAATTACAGTGCAACTTTTGCGATTGTTTTTTTATTAAGTTTATATCTGCAAAAAATCCAAGGCTTATCACCACGCGATGCTGGACTAATACTCGTAGCCCAACCGGTAATTATGGCCATTTTCTCCCCAATTTTCGGGAACTTATCAGATAAAATTCAACCACGTATTTTGGCAACCGCCGGAATGAGCATTTGCACCATCGGATTGATATTATTTGCATTTGTAAGTACGACAAGTCCTATTTGGCTTATTGTCATTATTTTAATATGGATGGGACTTGGATTTGCACTATTCTCATCTCCAAATATGAACACTATTATGAGCTCTGTTGACAAAACGCAATATGGACTAGCATCCGGCTCTGCCTCAACAATGCGCGTTCTCGGGCAAATTATTAGCATGACAGTTGTTACTTTTGCCTTTGCAATTATCATTGGAAATCAAACAATTGAGCATATTTCTGATTCAAGATTTCTTTCAGCGATGCAATGGGGATTCATTAGTTTTGCTTCAATCAGTATCTTTGGGATTTATTTTTCGTATAATCGAGGAAAAATCAAAAGAGAAAACTAAAAGGCATCATACTTGCAATTTTGATTAATAAATGGTATAACTTGGTATTAAACTTAACAAAAGTTTAATATAACCGAATTAGTGTTTTAAAATTTTCTACCTACTTTCGCGGCCGAAACCATAGATATACAAAATGAGAAAATCAATATTTGTCTTAGCAATTCTATTAAGCCTCGCACTTGAATCATTTTCACAAGATAAATTCTCAGGCGAATGGTATATCGGATTTCAGCATCAAGAAGAAGCGAATCACAATCAATTTCAACTTAAACGCGCCTATATTACTTATCGTAAAAAAATCACACCTTGGTTAAGCGGACGAATTACACCTGACATAACAATAGATACAGAAGGAAATGATAGCGGTGATATTGAATTACGAATGAAGTATTTATTTGTTCAATTTGAAATTCCTGATTTCTGGATATTCATTGACAATAATCTAAAAACCGGTGTTGTACCGTGTCCTTGGATTGGTTACCAACAAGACTTGATTCATTACCGTGCACAAGGCAATATGTTTATGGCACGAACAAAAGTCATCAATTCCACAGATTATGGAATCAGTTATAACAGTAATCTCGGCGAAAAATACATAAATCCTGATTTTGAAACTGCCTGTTCTGGAAAATATGGTGCAATTAATTTCGGAGTGTTTAATGGAGGCGGATACAACAAACTTGAATTGAATACAAATAAAACATTTGAATGGCGTGCCACTTTTCGCCCGTTTGTTGATTTCATGCCCGGACTTTTACTCAGCTACCACGCAGCATACGGCGTTGCAAATTCAACCAGAAACAATTGTTTTCAATACAATGGATATCATATTGGATTTGAGCATAACTACTTTATGCTTTCAGCCGAATACTATAATGGCATTGGTAATTTCGGCGATTCTTACATTAATATGATTGACCTTTCGCCGTTTAATCATGAAGGATACTCGCTCTTTGCTGAATTACGGCATCCCAACAGTGGTTTCGCCTTATGGGTTAGATACGATTCACAATACAAAGCCTATCTCGAGCCGCAAACTACCTTTACAGAAAATAGAATTATTTTAAGTGCAGCTTGGAAATTTTACGATGAAAATCGTCTGATTATCAGTAGAGATTACTTTGAACAAGGCTATGAAAACCGTCCAATTACAATCTGGGAAGCAACATTGGATATCCGGTTCTAATAATATACCAAGCATCAATTCTTAGTAAATTGTTAAACAATTTGTAAAATGATCTGATTTTCAGTAATTTCATCAGCAAATTAAAAATATCAGCTTATGAAACACTTAATTCTATCATTTAGCATTCTATTTAGCATTGCAATCACTGCATCAGCAGAAAATACAAAACTTCTCCGTTTCCCGGATATACATGACAATCAAATTGTCTTTTCCTATGCCGGAGATTTATACCTAAGCACTACCGACGGCGGAACAGCTCGCAAAATCACCAATCATGAGGGCTACGAAATGTTTCCAAAATTCTCTCCCGACGGAACACAAATTGCTTTCACCGCCCAATATGACGGAAATACAGAAGTTTACCTCATCCCTGCAAAAGGAGGAACTCCAAAACGTTTAAGCTTTACCGCAACACTTAACCGCGATGATATTTCAGATCGTATGGGCCCAAATAATATCGTTATGGGATGGACACCCGACGGTAAACATGTCATTATTCGCAGCCGTATGATTTCTTTCAATTCTTTTATCGGACAGTTGTTTAAAATCCCCGTTGACGGCGGAATGCACGAGCAATTACCACTCCCGAGAGGTTCATGGAACTCAATGAATGAGGACGGATCAGCAATGGTTTACAACCGGGTTTTCCGTGAATTCAGAACATGGAAATACTATAAAGGTGGAATGGCTGATGATATTTGGCTGCATAATTTTGAAGACCACAGCACCACACGACTTTTTGAAAATGATGCACAAGATATTCAACCAATGTGGATTGGCGAAAAAGTATATTTCATTTCGGATAGAGACCGCACAATGAATCTCTTTGAATACGACTTTACAACAAAATCTGTTGAAAAACTCACAAACTTCACAGATTATGACATTAAATTTCCGGGCTTTGATAAGCAACACATTATTTTTGAACGTGCCGGCGAATTACATATCTATAATATCGCTACAGGAACGGTAAAAACCATCAATATCCAAATCAGGGAAGATTTCAATAATCGGCGTACTGCATATAAAGATGCATCAGATAATATCAGTACCGTTTCAGTTTCTCCTGACGGAAAACGTGTTACTATCGGTGCAAGAGGTGAAGTTTTCAGCCTCCCTGCAAAAGAAGGAATCACTTACCGTTTAACTGAAAGCAGCGGTGCACACGACAGAAACCCACAATGGAGCCCAAACGGAAAACATATTGCATTTTGGTCTGATATGAGTGGTGAGTTTGAACTTTATATACAAGATAAAAACGGAAAAAATCCGGCAAAACAATTAACCGAAAATCAAGATACTTATCCCTATGCTTTCCAATGGTCTCCCGACTCGAAAAAAATTGCATGGAGCGATAAAAAACTCCGTTTAAGATATATTGATATCAACTCGAAAAAAATTACAGAAATACATCAATCCAAACTCCGTGAACTAAGAGATTTCAGTTGGTCGCCTGACAGCAAATGGATTGCCTTCTCAGAGGACGGAGAAAACCGCATGAGTAGAATTCACCTTTACAATTTAGCAAACAAATCGACAACTCCCGTTACCGACCAATGGTACAACTCACACTCTCCCACCTTTGCTGACTGCGGAAACGCATTGTTTTTTGCATCAAAACGCGATTTCAACCCGATTTACTCTGAAACAGAATGGAATCATGCCTATCGAGATATGCATCGAATTTACTACGTAACTCTTAACAAAGATACAAAAGACCCTTTAGCACCAGAAAATGATGAAGTTGCCATCAAATCCGAGGAAGAAAAAGAAGAGAAAACAGAAGAAGAAAAATCTGACAAAGCACTTCAAATTGACCTTGACGGGATATCAGACAGATTAGGTGTGCTACCAGTTCCTGCTGCTTCTTATTATGGCTTAGCATCCGCAGACGGAAAATTGTATTTTAATCAATATCAATTCAGAAAGAAATCAGAATTCAAATGTTTTGACTTCAAGAAAAAAGAAGTTGTTGATTTAGCTGAAAATGTTGGCTATGGGTTAGCTGCAAATAAGAAACACATGCTGATACGCAAATCTAAAAAATATTATGTCATTGATTTGCCTTCAGGAAAGCTCAATCTTGAAAATGCCATTGACATGTCGGACATGAAAATTTGGGTTGACCTTCAAGAAGAATGGACACAAATTTACAATGAAGCATGGCGTCAAATGCGCGATTTCTTTTATGATTCCAATATGCACGGTTTAGACTGGAAAGCCATGAATGAAAAATATGCTGCCCTCCTGCCCTACGTGAATCACAGAAATGATTTGACCTATTTAATCGGAGAGTTAATCGGAGAATTAAATATCGGGCATGCATACATCAACGGCGGCGACCGTGAGCAGCCCGACAAAATATACACCGGACTGTTAGGTGCTCAGTTTGAAAAAGACAAAAGCGGCTATTTTAAAATTACAAAAATTTTGGCAGGACAAAATTGGAATAAAGCCTATAAATCGCCATTAACCCGCATTGGAATTGAAGCCAAAGCCGGAGATTATATTACTGCCATTAATGGTAAATCCACAAAAAATGCAGATAATATTTACAAATTGCTGCTCGGCAAAGCCGGACAAAAACTATTTGTTGATATAAGCAGCAAAGCGGATGAAAAATTAGCAAAAACTTACATTATTGAGCCGGTTAAAAATGAAGAAAAACTGTATTATCATAAATGGGTACAAGCAAATATCGACAAAGTTACCGAAGCCACAAACGGACGTGTTGGATACATACACGTACCGGATATGGGGCCCAAAGGGCTGAATGAATTTGTGAAATATTTTTATCCACAATTGAATAAGGAAGCCCTGATTATTGACGACAGAGGAAACGGCGGGGGAAATGTTTCACCCATGCTGATTGAGCGATTACGCAGAGAATTATCTATGTGGGGACAAAGTAGAAATGTGGACATCCCGGGAACTCGTCCTCGCGGAATGCATGTCGGACCAAAAGTTTTGCTTGTCAATCAGTATTCTGCATCTGACGGCGATTTATTCCCTTACCAGTTCCGCAAACACAATCTCGGCAAAATTATCGGGGTTCGCACATGGGGCGGAGTTGTTGGAATTCGCGGATCCTTACCATTTATCGATGGTGCAGATATGCGCAAACCTGAATTCGCTCATTTTGCAGCTGATGGATCAAAATTTATTATTGAAGGACATGGTGTAGAGCCCGATATTGAGGTTATCAACGACCCATGGAAAGAATTTAATGGTGAGGATGAGCAATTGAATAAAGCCATAGAGGTAATTCTACAAGAGCTGAAAGAAAAACCTGTTAAAATTCCTAAAACTCCTGATTTTCCAAATAAAGCAGAGTAAAAAAAACAAATATAAACAGTGGGGAATACCAAGTGGGGATGCGATTAATCGCATCCCCACTTGGTATTTTTAGCTATTTATTATTCTCTATAAGTTGGTATAATCTTTCCCATAACTATGGTTCCTATCAATCCAACAGCAATCACAATCAATCGAACCGATAGATTTTCAATAAAGAACAAATTTGAAACAGTAATCATAACCCACATTAAGACAATCGAATACACTTTTTGTCGCATGCTCATCCCTCTTCTTTCACGATAATTTTTAATGTATTTTCCAACATAGCGATTTGCGATTAGCTTATTGTACAATCGCTCAGAGCCACGAATATACATGGCTGCTGTCAGCAACAAAAAGGGAGTTGTCGGTAAACCGGGGATGAAAATTCCAAGAATACCGAGAAACAAAAACAAACTTCCCAATATAATGAATAATGCTTTAATCATAATTTGCTACAAAGATATACAAAAGTCGAGCGGTAATAACAACCAAACAATAAAAGGTTCGTAACTAACACAAAAAAAAAGCCTCACAAATTTGTGAGGCTTTTTTGCGGTATCGACGAGACTCGAACTCGCAACCCCCGGCGTGACAGGCCGGTATTCTAACCAATTGAACTACGACACCATTTTTTAAAAGAACTATGTTGTTCAAAGCGGTTGCAAATATAAATCGTTTTTTTCATCTCACCAAATGAAATTTCAAAAAAATCACTTTTTTTTCACCTGTCAGAAGTAGTCAGGCAAAGCAAAAGGGATAAATTCATGATTTACAATCTCATACCAAAATTCCTCATCAAACAATTCAGTAAATATTTTTTTTGAATATTGTGATATCAACTCCTTAAATATGCCAATATTTCCTCTGGACAATAAAATTTCAGAACAAGAAGGGCTTCTTTGAACAAAAATTCGCTCATCATTACCGAGAAAAACTTCACGACTTGCAAATATCGTTTCATGTTGACGGCGCATACGTGTGACATGATAACTAACAAACAACTCTAATCCGTCTAATGAAATATACGACAAACAATCGGGGTGAATGAAAATCCGACCAGAATTTCGCTCAAAAAACCATTTCCAACCCGGAATTTCAGATTTCAGTTGTTTCACTGTATCTGAAATCAAATTTGACGATCCGCTAATTGCTAAACTTCGGATATATCCATTGGGAGTAAGACTTTCATAATCTTCAACAATTTCTTTTGCAATGCGATATCTGCCAGAAGCATGCTGATAACGGTTTTTAAATGCAAAAGAACAGTAATTTATTGGTAAAGGAATATTATTGTCTTTAACATATTGAATCAATTTCAAAGCCGTTAATTCAGATTCCGGTACTGTTACTTTTTCACCATGGGACAACAAATATCCGCGTTCAGCAATTAGCGGCTCGCTAGCCTACATTGGGCATTTGTTTTTCTGATTTTTGCAGGAATCATTCCAATTATTGGTTTCTTAGCAGTATTTGCATTTTTCGGCATTATTCTGCCATTGAGAATTGCTAAAAACTTCGGTCAAACCGGTGGTTTTACAGTAGGTTTAATTCTTTTACCGGTAGTTTTCTATCCAATTCTTGCCTTCAAAAAAGACATCCAATGGACTGGTGAACTTGATAAAGAAGCTCCAGGTGTAGGAAATGAATTTAAAGAAGAACCAAAAAAAGAAATTAAAGACGAAGAATAATCTTTTAAAAAAAACTTTTATAAAGAGGTCTGAATTTTCAGCCCTCTTTTTTTTATTTAAATTAAAATTGGAGTAACTACTCAGTGCTAAAATTAAAAACATTAACACCAATTGTGATTCAAAACTACCGATATGCTACGCTTTGCTTCGCCTATCGGTGTTAAATCTACATCGGCATT
>JAYEFQ010000144.1:0-8904 GCA_034658655.1 Bacteroidota bacterium | reverse complement strand
ATCAATTAAAAATGACTAGCGGACAATTAGATTTGCAAAACGCAACTGTTGATCTTGGTACAGCTGGTATTATCGTGAATGAAACCGAAACCAACCGAATTAAGGTTGGAAATATTAGCACAAACACAGGAACAATACAAGCAACTCGTACAATTAATGCTGTGACAGATTATAATCCTGCAAACCTTGGAGTGTTAATCTCTACGGATGTTAATATGGGAAGTATTACCATTGTGCGTGGGCATCAAGTGCAACAAGGTAGTGGCTTATATACTGGAAATTCTAGCGTGGCAAGATATTATAAGATTCCAAATATTGGTGAATTAGATGCAAATGATAAAGTGAAATTGAATTATTGGGATGCTGAACTGAATGGACATACTGAAGCAAATTTGGAAATATATCAATGGGTTGAAGAAGGTAGCACTTCGGAATGGTGGACGCCTTTGAGTGGTAGCGTAGCTTCTAATCTTGTGTCGCCAGATGACACCCCTTATTCTGATTATTTTAATCCTCCAAACTGGTATGCGTTTAACTATACTGAATTGTTTACTTTAGGTTCAAAAGATACTCCGTTGCCTGTAGAACTTGTGTTGTTTGAAGGTACATGTCATGGCGACTTTGTAACTCTGGAGTGGGAAACTGCTTCAGAACAAAATAATGAGATGTTTATTATTGAACGCTCGATTGATGGGGTAAGCTTTAATGTTATTGGAACGATTGATGGTGCAGGTGACAGTAATCAGCCATTAGCTTATGAGTTTTACGATACAAAGCCTTTACCTAAAGCATATTACCGTTTAAGACAGGTGGATTTTGACGGAGCATTTGAGTATAGCAATATAATTAATTTATCATGTACCGATGTTCCTGATCCTATGTTTACGGTGTATCCAAATCCGTTTAAAACAGAATTGCATGTAATGGTAAGTGATTTGCCTGAAGAAGCGTTTCTTCTTGAACTTTACACTATTGAAGGAAAGCAAATTATTCAAGAAAAACTGTTTGCTCCAAGCGAAGGCTTGCATAAAATATTGCAACTTGATAATCTAGTGCCTGCAATGTATGTGATTCGAGTAATTAGCGGAGATTTTGAAAAAAGCTATCGAGTTGAAAAACAATAATTTCTAACATTTTTTTATTTTAAGCACATTGCCCGCGCCCTGCGGGAGGCCGACAGCCCGTAAGCTGCGATGTGTTGTGTTTGCGCTTTTCGCTTAGCGACCAGCGGAAGCTCAAGCGAAATGCATTGGAAACACCGCAGAGCAGCTTGCGGCTATAGGCCGTAGGCAGTAAAGGCGCCCCAAAAAAAACGAATCTGCTTTGAAAATCAATTTTAATTATTCTAGAATTTATTTGTATATTTGAGCAAACCAAAAATTGAATACTATGAAATTTAAATTACTATTTGTTTATTTTATCGCATTCTCTCTTGCTGCATTTATGTTTTCCGCCTGTGAAAAGGATGATGATCAGAATGATACACAAATTACTAACGAGCAAGCTTTGCAGGTAATTAGTGACTATGCCATGGCGCAAAATATGTTTGCTGAAGCAACCGATGAAGCCGATAATGCAGCCCGTGTTTCAGACGATAGTTTGGAAAATAACAAGGGTAATAAAGCGGTTAAAGATGGGGCATATCCTGAAATCAGTATTACGCCTTTCGATTTGGAAACTTGGCCCAAAACCATTCGTGTTGATTACGGACCAACGAATATGTTGTGCGAAGACGGACGTAATCGACGTGGAATTATCAATATTGTTGCAACTGATTTTTATAGAAATTCAGGTTCTGAATTAACCACAACTTTCGAGGATTTTTATCAGAACGATCACAAAGTGGATGGGACGCGTATTTGCACAAATAATGGTGAAAATACTGCAGGAAATCTCACCTACAGTCTGATTGTGAACGATGGACACATTACAACTCCTGATAATAAGCACATTTATTATGAAGAAAGCACGGAGCGTGAATGGATAGCAGGAGAGGAGACTCTGCTTAATCCGTGGGATGATAATTATTTAATTACCGGTAATCAGTCTGGGGTAAGCTCTGATAGCATTGAGTACCAATTGAATGTGCATGTAGCTGATCCTTTGGATGTTTTGGTAGAATGCAAATGGGTGCGTGCCGGATTACTTGATCTTGATATTGAAGACTTCCCCACCATTACAATCAATTATGGCGATGGTACATGCGACCATCAGGCAATAGCAACTATTAACGACGTAGAATATCCATTTGTGATGGAGTAAAGGGTGGAAATTTAATCCTCCACAAAATAATCATCAGGAAAATTGACAATATAGCAAGTTTCCGTTGTACGTGTTATTGCTGTATATAACCATCGGTAGTATGATGTTCCCATCATTTCTTCGGTAACATAACCTTGGTCAATGAAAATAACTTTCCATTGTCCGCCTTGCGCTTTATGACAGGTTAATGCGTATGCATATTTCACTTGCAGGGCATTTAAAAATGGGTCTTTACGCATGGCATCAAATTGCTTTTTTTTGCTGCCAAGATGTGCATAATCTTTTGCAACTTCTTCATAAAATTGTTTGCCTTTGTCTGATGGTAGCGATGGACCGTTTAGCATTAGAACGTCAAGCATTAATCTTAATTCTACTTCGAGTTCAGGATAATCCACAAATTTTACAAGCACATCTTGAAAACGAAATCCATACATTTCATGAACGCCTTTCAACCTGACTATTTCTATCATATCGCCGTTTGCGATAAAATTAATTGGTGAATTTTCTGGTAGCCAAAAATAATTATTCTTTACAACCATTAAAATATCGCCTGGAGACAATTCATCTTCCCGCCAAAGAATTTGATTTCGTATGCCCTGATTATACACATTTGCATTTTTATTGGAGCGACATATTACTTTGACCTCCTCCATCCCGGCATTTTGATATTCACTTTCTATCAAATCTACAAGTTCAGTTCCCGATATACGGTGAATATCATCAAAACCACCAGTTGTAAATTTCGGAAGCGTTTTCGGATCAATATTAAGTTGATTTCGCAGCCTTGTGGCATTCATTAATATGCCGGAGGATTCTGCTTGGCGAATCACCTGAGTTAGTTCAGTATGCAGAACTGAAAATCCACGACTCTCAAATTCAGACACTTCTAATGCAGGAGATTCTGGGATGTTTACCGGCGGTAACTGAGCCGTATCACCAATTAAAATTAATCTGCAATTATCCTGATTATAAACAAATTGTAACAAATCGTCTAGCAATCGACCACTGCCAAACATACTACCGGGAGAATAGTCATTAGAAATCATTGAGGCTTCATCAACAATGAAAATTTTATCGCGTTGAGGGTTAAATCCCAATTTAAAGCGCATATCATCCGTTTTATTTGTATCCTGACGATAAATTTGCTTATGAATGGTAAATGCCGGATGCTTGGCATAATGCGACAACACCTTAGCAGCTCTTCCGGTTGGTGCCAGAAGCATGAACTGTTGTTTTAATGATTTAAGGGCATTAACATATGCGGAAATGATTGTTGTTTTTCCCGTTCCTGCGTATCCTTTAATAATTAAGATGCTATTGTTCGCTTTACTTTCCGTAAATTGACAAAGTAGATGCAACAATTTGTCCTGATCTTGCGTTGGACTATAAGAAAAGTGTTCTGTGATGCGTTGATATAAAAAGTTTTTCAGCATTTTTTAAAATTACAAAAAGTATTTAAGGATATTTCTTAAAAAATATTAATTTTGCTAACAAATTAAAGATAAATAAAGAAATGAAAAAAACAATTACCATTATTATTCAAATCGTGCTACTGGCAGTTATTGTTTTATTCGCCTTTTTAATCGTAAAAGGGATTCAAAAACCTATCAATTTTGATAAACAGCAAGAGGCTCGTTTCAAAAAGGTTGTTGAACGTTTGGAGGATATCCGAACAGCGCAGGTTGAGTTCAAAAAGCAACATGGTGTTTATACTCCAGATTTTGATACACTCGTTAACTTCATCCAAAACAATGCAATGCCGATTGTCCGTAAAGAAGGATTTGTTCCTGATACACTTACAGAAAAACAAGCTGTGGAGATGGGAATTGTAACTCGTGATACAATTTTTATTCCTTACATGGATACTTTGTTTAAAGATATAAAGTATAAATTTAATAATATCAGACAAATTCCTGTTGGGACAAACGCTAAATTTGCCATGGATACTGCCACGGTAATGACTGGTTCTAAAGTGGAAGTTAAAGTGTTTGAAGCGAAAGTGAGTACTTGGGATATTCTCGATGGATTGAATGAACAGTTAATTATTAATTATAATGCTGACAAGTACAAACTTGACGAAGGCGAAGAGCCGGTGCTGAAAGTTGGATCACTTACGGAAGCAACAAATAACGCAGGAAACTGGGACTAAAAAGTGTTTGATGAAGCAAATCAATATTTTTGATAAAGACTTACAGAAAACCGAACAACAAAATTGTACAATATCCATCCTGCTTGGCGGTGATGGATATTGTTTTTCAATAAAGGATGTTGCTCAGGATAAATACATGCTGCTTAAATCCTTTTCGGGAAATTATGACCCCGAGGATGTCAAAGCGAAAGCAGAGGAACTTATGCTCAGTATTTGGCAAAATCCAAAATTAATTAAAACAGAACATCTGATTTATTCCAATCGACATTGTTTGTTAATTCCTCCTGCTTTTGACGAACCAAACCAGCTTAATGAGATTATTGACTTTCATTTTCCGGTGAATTTTGATAAGCTGACATTAAAATCACGCTTTGATAAGTATTCAATGGCATATCTTGTGAATCATGAAAATCACAAAAAATACATGGATGTTTTTAAGCCTGAACATCTTGGAAACATTGCCGAATCATTTATTAAAACGGCGCTTGATTATGCTGAAGGACAAGAAAATGATGCGGTATATGTGCAGGTTTGGAAATCGCATTTTGATTTGCTTGTGATTAAGGACAAGCAAGTTTTGATGTTTAATTCCTATCGGTATAAATCAGGAAATGACATTGTGTATTTTATCCTAAATGCCTATAAACAACTTGTGGTCAGTCCTAAAGATGCTGCACTTATGTTTAGTGGTATGATTGAAAAGAACGATAATGCGGTGATTCATCTGAATAAATTCATTCGAAATATGTTTTTCGAAACGCTTAATCCGCAAAAGAAATATTCATATCATTTTCAGGATAGTTTGCCACACTATTTTATTCATTTTTTAAATATTCATTAATGCGAATTATTTCCGGTAAATATAAAGGAAGACAAATCAAAATCCCGATGAGCTTCTCAGCTCGACCTACAACTGATTTTGCTCGCGAAGGCATTTTCAATATCATGAATAATCATTATAACCTCGATGAAATTAGGTTCTTAGATTTGTTCAGCGGAACAGGTGTATTTACTTATGAAATGATTTCTCGGGAAGCAGTTGAAATTGTTGCTGTTGAAATCGATTCTAAACAGTCTGAGTTTATTGAAAAACAAGCTGGTGAATTGCTTGCGCCTGCAGTAAAAGTTTTTAATAGTGATGCAGTTTCTTTTGTCCAGAAAGTTAAACAGCAATTCAATATCATTTTTGCCGATCCGCCTTTTGATTCCTCTTATTATAATGAAATTCATAAAGCCGTTTTTGAGAGAGAGTTACTGCGCCCAGGGGGATTATTGATTATAGAACATAATAAGATGCAGAACTTCTCAGAAATGCCGTTTTTCCTTGAGCAACGAAAATATGGTGCCGTGAATTTCAGTATCTTTGAAAAACCAACAGAGGAATAAGTTTTAATTTGACTACTTTATCATGTTTATTTTTATAATATCAGGACTGTTTGCTTATTTATTTGGTGCTTTTAATGCTGCCTATTGGTTTGGAAAGTGGTTTCATCAAATTGATATTCGTCAACATGGAAGTAAAAATGCAGGTGCAACCAATTTATTACGAGTTGTAGGTTGGAAAACCGCGCTTCCTGCTTTTCTTTTCGATGCTGCAAAAAGCTTTGCTGCCGTTAAATTAGCGTACTTCCAGAATAGCTTTGAACCGCAATCAGAAGCATTTGTGATATGGCAAATTTCTCTCGGAGTGATTGCTGTTTTTGGACATATCTTTCCAGTATTTTCCGGATTTAAAGGCGGAAAAGGAGTGGCAAGCTTGCTCGGAATGATAATCGCATTGCATCCGCTTGCTGCCTTATCTGCATTTGGCATTTTTGTCATTAGCCTAGTAATTACAAGAATTGTTTCAATAAGTTCTATGCTTGCAGGAATTAGTTTTCCCATAATATTTTACCTGCTTTTTTATGAAAACCAAAACAGCTTACTTATCTTTTCCCTTTTTGCAGCATTACTTCTCTTAATAAGCCACAAAAAAAACATTAAAAGATTGTTAAATGGCGAGGAAAAGCACATCTCTTTTAAATCGTGAGCGTTTAATATTGAGATGAGTATGAAAAGTGTAAAGTTTGTAAAGTAGAAAGCTGAAAATGTAATGCGTTGATAGTAAGTAATTTAATGAGATGCTAAATATTATTATAAATAATTGATATTTAGGAATGTAACTTTATTAACTTTCAACTTTAAAACATATTTGGAACTCAGTGATATGAAATCGAATTTTAAATTACTCTTTGCAGGATTTATTGTAAGTTCAATGCTGATTTCCTGTAATACAAAAGAAAATATTATGGAAGATAAAGCACTTTTGATGGAAGATCTTGATATAACAGTTCGTCCGCAAGACAATTTTTATCAGTATGCAACCGGAGGATGGCAAAAAAATCATCCCTTACCACAAGAAGAAAGCCGTTTTGGATCATTTGACTTATTGGGGAAATCAACGAGTCAAAAAGTAAAATCCCTGATTGTTGAGCTCGCTGATGGTGAGCATCCTGAGGGAAGCCTTGAATGGAAAATTGGAAATTTTTATTCCGTTGGAATGGATTCTGCGACCATTGAAACCCTCGGGATAAAGCCATTATTGCCGGAAATTGAGAAAATTGATGCCATTGATAGCAAAGCTGGTATTATCAAACAATTTGCTTACAATAATAAAATAGGTTTAAGCAGTTTGTTTTATTTCTTTGGCTCTGCTGATGCCGATAATAGCGATATGCAAATTGCACATATACTTCAAGGCGGACTTGGACTTCCCGATAGAGATTATTATACCGCTGAAGATAATCGTAGCAAGGAAATTCGTGCTGAATATCTGCGCTTTTTGGCAAATATGTTTTCCCTCATGGGCGATAATGTTGAAATTGCTGAAGCGAATGCCGCAAGGGTAATGGATATTGAAATGCGTTTGGCCAAAGCATCCATGACACGTTTGCAGCAAAGAGATCCACATGCGACCAATAATAAAATGAGTCTTGTTGATTTGAATGATTTAAGTGGAAGTTTTGATTTTGATACCTATTTGTGCGAAATTGGAATGGAAAAAATAGACACCATTAATGTGCGTCAGCCTAAATTTTTTACATTGCTTGGCACAATGATGGATGATGTTTCTGTCGATGATTGGAAAACGTATCTCAGGTGGAAACTTATCGGCTCAAGTGCAAGTATGCTAAATTCAGATTTTGATAATCTTCAATTTGAATTTTACGATAAATTCCTTCGCGGACAGGGAAAACAAAAACCCCGTTGGAGACGTATAGTTAGTGCAACAAATGGTGCGTTAGGTGAAGCAGTTGGACAAAAATTCGTTGAGAAACACTTTCCGCCTGAAGCCAAAGAACGGATGATTACTCTCGTTGAAAATTTGCGCACTTCATTTTCTGAACGCATTGCTAAATCAACTTGGATGAGCGCAGAAACACAAGAAAAAGCCCAGAAAAAACTTGCCGGAATGGTGGTTAAAATTGGTTATCCTGATAAGTGGAGAGATTATTCTGATTTGGAGGTTACCAATTCTTATGTTCAAAATATGCTCAATTCAAATCGTTTTGATTTTGAATACATGTTAAGTAAAATTGGTAAACCAGTGGATAAAGAGGAATGGCATATGAATCCACAAATCGTTAATGCGTATTATTCTCCTGTAACGAATGAAATTTGTTTCCCTGCAGGGATTTTGCAAGCACCATTCTTTTATATGGGTGCTGATGATGCTGTGAATTATGGTGCGATTGGTGTGGTGATTGGGCATGAAATGACACATGGTTTTGATGATCAAGGACGCAATTTTGATAAAAATGGCAATCTGAAAAACTGGTGGACAGCCCATGATATTGAGAAATTTAATGTCCAATCTAAAATTCTGATTGACCGTTATAACGATATTTTTGTACTCGATACCATGCGTGCTGATGGCAACTTATCCCTTGGCGAAAATATTGCCGATTTTGGTGGATTAACCATTGCCTACAACGCATTTAGAAAATCATTAGAAGGGAAAGACGAGCCTATAAAAATTAATGGTTTTACTGCCGATCAGCGTTTTTTCTTAGCTTATGCAAAAGTGTGGGCACAAAATATTACCGATCAGGAAATTATGAGACGTATCAAAGAAGATGTCCATTCGCTTGGTGAATGGCGTGTAAATGGTCAGGTTCCCGGAATTAAAGCTTTCCATGACGCTTTTGATGTTCAGCCCGGCGATTCAATGTATTTGCCTGAAGCAGCATGGACTAAAATTTGGTAGTCGAATAGTAAATAGTGGCTCTCAATACAGTTAGTGTCTGGTTAGTCAACTTTTGTACTTATCTGCTTAATGCTTGCATCCAAGCCAGAGAAACAAATTTTTTCTGTCGATTAGGTTATTTGAAAACCTACTGCATATTGCATGATTTTCACTATCTTTCGCAAAGAAAGAAACAAGCAAACTCGTTTATAAATGCTTATAAATGTTTACAAATGCTTACACACGGGTAGTAATGCTTGATTAGCAG
>JAYEFQ010000143.1:0-8999 GCA_034658655.1 Bacteroidota bacterium | reverse complement strand
GATGGGGGAAATGGAACACCTGATTTTGTTGTAATTCAATACGTCAAAGATACAATTTGAAATCGACGAAGGAGATTCACGAATTCCGCTGAAAATCAACACGACATGAGTAAAGCAAATCACAACTAGATGGGGGAAATGGAACACCTGATTTTGTTGTAATTCAATACGTCAAATCTGCCAGCCAGCACTAAATTTGCAGTAAAATCAGAAATCGACATAAATTCGCATGAACTTTTTATTGGAAAATAAATTATACCATTTATTAATCAAAATTGCAAGTATAATGCCGATGTAGATTCAACACCGATAGGCGTAGCATATCGGTAATTTTGAATCACAATCAGTATTATCTGCATAATTCCTGCGCAGTCAGGAACATTTGTTATCTTTGCCAAAATAATTCACAAAACAAAGCAACAGCAGTATTACATGAATAAATTGAGCAAATATATATCAACCCGAAATTTCAAGGCTTTTGTTTGGCATGCAAGTTTTTTGGCAATTGCTAAAAACTTTATGGATGTTGATACCATTATCCCATCAATGCTATTAAAATCAGGAGGAACAAATTTCCAGTTAGGTTTACTTACTGCCATCATGGTCGGAGGTGCACGATTTTCACAAATTCTCTTTATCGCACCAATTTCAGGGGCACAACGAAAAAAACCACTGCTGTTAGGCGCCATTAATCTAAGAATCCTCTCCTTATTTGGCATGGCATTCATGTTTACATTTTCAGAAAGCATCTCTAATGAATTAATTATTCCATTTATTTTTATAATCATTACACTATTCTCATTTTCGGGAGCGTTTGCAAATATTCCCTTTACGGATATTTTGGGCAAATCAATACTTCCGGCACGAAGAAAGCAATTTTTATCTTTACGGATAGTGATTAGCAGCGTAGGCATATTTGCATCTGCATTTTTAGTTCGAGAAATATTAAAAAGCAATGAATATCCAGGAAATTATGCCAAGATATTCGCTTACGCCGGATTATTTCTCGGAATCGCATCGCTAGGATTTTGGCGAGTAAAAGAGTTTATCCCAGAAGGTTTTCAGTCCATCCGAATTGGACTCAAATTTATCATCCCCACCATAAAAGCTAACCAACGACTAAAATGGTATTTACTCAGCATTAACACCTTAGGAGTAGGCTACGGGATGTTGCCATTTATTCTACTTTATGCAAATCATAATCACATGCTGGATGACACCGATGGTGTAGGTAATTTATTACTTGCAAAAATATTGGGTTTAGTTGTTTCAGGTATCTGGTTATACTTTCGTAACAATAAAGCAAAATATCATCAAATGATGATGCTAATGATAGGACTCGGAATCAGTTTTGCGCTGCTCGTGCTGTTTTTCCCAACTGCAGGAATTGCCTACCTGATAAGTTTTTTCATCGGAGGTATATTTTTGAGCTTATATCAAATTGTAATTAACGGTGTATTACTTGAAATTAGCGACATTGAAAACCGCAGCTTATTTACCGGAATTTCCGGTGCCGGTAGCATCTTACCGGTTATTTTCCCTTTACTCGGCGGACCGTTGATTTCCTTGATTGGTTTCTATGGATTTTTTGCACTATTTATTGTCCTAACAGGACTCTCATTCTTTTTTATTCGAAAACTAAACTGTCAAAATTAATATGAAAGTACTATTTTTATTCTGCGAGGATTTTTCTTATGAAGCAACAATTAAAACACTGGATTTTGTCCCTGAAGCAAGTGGCAAAAAAAGTTTTCAGAATGTACAAACAGCCTTCATTCATATTGAAGATGGAGACGAAGAAAACGAAGCCTCCATATTTAAAAAGGTAGTTAAACAATTAAAATGGATATTAAAAAAGAATGAAACCAATCAACTAATTATTCATTCTTTTGCACATTTGGCTGAAACAAAGGGCGATCCTAAATTCACCTATGAGTTTCTGAATAAATTGGAAAAACGCATGGCTGATTCTGGGTTTGAAACTCACCAAACTCCCTTTGGATACTTTTTAAACTTACAGATGGATGCTCCCGGGTTTTCTCTGGCACGGGTTTTTAAAAGTTTCTAAAATGAAAAAACTGCTGCTGCCAATTATTTTTCTCACACTGATTACTGGGCTTCAAGCACAAACCATAAGCTACACTCCCATTGGATATTTTCACACACCCTACACAACAGAAACGGGTGCACCAAGACAAGGAAGCTTAAGTCCTGACAGTACCGGATACATTGTTTTAGACAGTGTTTATCGGGAGGCGCTCACTATGTTAAATTGGTTTGAATACATTATTGTCCTGTATCATTTCGACAAAGTCAGAAGTTGGGAATCTTTTGTTGAACCACCGGGCAGTAATCATGAACACAATTTTGGGTTATTCAGCACACGCAGTCCGAAACGACCTAACCCTATCGGGTTTACCATTGTCAAATTAGATCACATTACTGTTGACACACTATTTCTAAGTGGTATTGATGCATTTGACGGGACACCAGTTCTCGACATTAAACCATATATGCCATCAGTAGATATGATTAAATCCATGCAAAATGAAATAATAGAAATTGAATTCGGTCATCATGATGAAGACTTTATCTATGACAGCACATTTTACCGATAAATAACCCTTCGATTTGTAAAATTTCATGTTTATTGCATCAATTTAACCCTCATTATTCGTGCCGGCTAACACATAACGAATCATTTATCGACGACACCGACACGAACATAACAATCTGCTAATCATCTATATAACCATTTATAAACGTTTACAAACGAATATCAAACGAAAGCAAGTGTTTAAAAACCGACTACATATTTCCACCCACCTTATGTTTGCAGCATAATTATGTTTAACTAAAATTTTAAGATTATGGCACGAATTAACAATCAAATTATGCTCATCGGGAACTTGGGCGCAGACCCAATTATTAAAATCTTCGAAAGTGGTCAACGTATGGCACGCATGTCCCTTGCAACCAATGAGCGCAAGCACAGTCTTCGCGGAGAAACAAAGTCTATGGTCAAATGGCACAATCTGGTAGCATGGGGAACAACTGCTGACATTGTCAGTAAGATGCTAAAAAAAGGCGGACGCATTGCGCTCGAAGGCAAAATAAACAATCACAGTTGGGAGGACAAATCCGGTCAGAAACACAAAAGTACTGAAATTGTCGTCAGAGATTTTACTTTGCTGCGCTAACTAATATTTGTCCATACACTCAATGTCTGATTCATAATGTTCGAGTTCGAAGCCTGTCCCACATTTAACCGGGAGCTTGTGAAGTATTTAAAATCAAGGTGTCCGCCAGCTGGAGGAAACACCGCTTAAATTAATTAATACTGTGAGTAAATCGGACATTATGGACAGACTCTAAATCGATTCTTTAAAAAAATATTAATCCTTGTAATTTAATCTTTGCAAAAAATGGAATGAATTTTGTTAATAATTTAATTTGATTTTAAAACTTTAAAAAAATAAAATTAATGAATAAATGTATATTACCATTAATTGTATTTCTATTGTTTTTTTTAAGCTGTATTACTGAAAAAGTGGGATTAGTGGCTCAAACCAATCAAAATGCTGCAAAACAAAAGAATAATCCAACAATTAACAGATTACAAAATGGTAAATTTTATACCGTTAAAGTAAATTCCAATGGATGGGAGTTTTTATCATGGGAAATGAAGAAAAAAGATGTTGCGAAAATATTGGAAGAGAATAAAAATGAATTTACAAGAACAACAGCATTAGACGCTTGTTTTAACTATCAGGGGATTGAATACATGGCTTTATTACGACAAGAATAATCAATTAAATAAAATTCAACAAGGCAATACATTTAGTATTATTGAATATGAAAAATTACAGATTGGGAATTAGATAATTTTATGAAAAATTAAAAACCTTAAAAAAAATGAAAAAAATACAAATCTCATTTGTCAGTATTATTTTATGTTTTCTGTTATTTATCGGAACAAAAACAACAAATGCCCAAATCAGTATGCGTTTAATGGAAACTATTGCAACAGATTCCTTATCACAAGAAACAAGCTGTGTATATTACAACGGAAATATGTTAATAGTCGGAAATCTGGATGGAACAGTTGAATTTTGGAATTACACGAAAAAAGAAATTATCAAAACTTTTAAAGGACACACAGCAGAAATAACTGCAGTAACTTTGAATAATGCCGGAACTTATATTGCAAGTGCAAGTAAAGATAACACAATAAAACTATGGCGGATAAAATCCGGCGAAGAAGTATATTCTTTTAACAGAGACAACAGTATTATTGTTTTAATTAAAACTTTGATTTTTAACGATAAATTAAATACTCTTATAAGTATTGATGAATATAATAATATCCAAACATGGAATACAAACGGTTTAATGTATAAATAAAATAATAAAATTGATTTTATGAATTCTACCCTATTCTTAATTCTGTTATTAACGATTTTTCTTACAGGCATTATTATAACAATTATTAAAAACAGCAAAAAAAGTAAGAATATTAAATTTTTAGGAATAATACTGATAATATTTTCATTAGTCGGTCTTTTCTTTTTGAAAACCCATATGTCTTATTCTGGCGTTATTGAATTAGAATTTCCGAATAATCTTACAAAAACAGAAGTAAATTTGATAATTGAGCAGTCCTTATCTGAAGATAATCTGAATAAACTAATCAGTAATGCAGGTCTTACAGAAGAAATAAATTCAGAAAAAGCAGTAAAATTTATTCAAAATGATATTAATCCATATGCCGAAAATATAACTTATATTAGAATTGAAAGTGGTTATACTTTAAAAAAAAGAGCTTTGGCTTTACAAAAACTGACTATCAGAATTGAAAAGGACATTGAAAACAGGTTTAAATATAAATAAATACAAAAGTAGAGTTAGAAATTTATAACTAACTAGTGTTTGTCAATAGAGTCAAAGTCTGATTCATAATGTTCGAGTTCAAAGCCTGTCCCGCATTTAATCGGGAGCTTGCGAAGTATTTCAAACCAAGGAGTCCGCCAGCTGGAGGATCGACTGTTTTAAATACGAACATAACGAAGAAATCGGACTTTATGGACAGACTCTAACTACATATTTATTTAATAATCAATTATTAATTATGAAAACTAAAAAATCATCACAAATAGTAACATTATTGACATTATTTATAATTGCTGTAACATTAACGGCTTGTAACAATCAAACAGATGATGCCTATGAGTTTTTTAAAACCGCAGAATTACAATACGAAACTGAACAACAAAAAGAAAGTATTATTACTGCATTAAACGATATTTTAAATTTAAGTTTATCGAAAGAAGAAGAATTGAGAAACAAAAGATACCCAAATTACACAGGAGAAAAAGAGCAATGGGATTTACTGACTTTATTAAACAGATATTTTGTTCCTGCAGAACAAAATATTACTCTCGGAGATAATTTTTACACCCAAATTAAAAGAAAAGAGGTTTACGAACAAATTGACGAAATACTTGAAGTATTATTAATACAAAACTGTGGATCAGCTTATGAAATTATTGTAGGCAACAATATAAAGTTTGATGTTGGGAATGACGACAAGGGAAAAGAAGAAAAACTTGTAATATTCACACTTGTTATTACCAATTTAAATGACACCTTATCTACTCAAGTTTTATATGATAATATTTTTATAAATGCAAAGCTTATTATCAATAAAGCAACTATAAACCTTGTTGAATTAGATAATTTACATAAAAAAGAAATACTTTTTACAAATGAAGGGGTTTCTTTTTCGTGGGGCACATCTGTTGACTATTTAAAAATCGAATACGGCAATGTTTTTACTGTTCAATGGAAATATTTAGATAGTTATTCAAATATTTCAAAAGTAAACCTTGACGAAGAAACCATTAAATAACATTAAAATAAAGAAAATGTAAAACCTAAATGTTATGAAAAAAAGAATGCTAATTTTTATTATTTCTTCAATACTCAGCATATATGCTGTAGCACAAAACGATACAATTTCAGTTGTCGGTATAATAAACAGCATAAAACCAACACAAGAAAAACTTATTATCCAACGTTTTGAAGTTAAGGCAAAAGTACTAAGTGAAATTTCAGGAAAAATAGATTCAACAATAGTTTTTTATATTCACAGTCCTGCAAAACAATTATTAATAACCGATTATCAAAATCCGGAAACCTATAAATATAAAATCTATTATTTTATTTTAAAGACTAATATAAATGGAATAACATTTGTTGATGCTCTTTCTCCGAATGTGTTAAGAGGAAAATGTCCGAAATGCAACAAACAATTACAAGGATTCAGATTTTTGAGCGGTAAATTTGCACATTTTTTATTTTATTGTCCTGTACACGGGCTAATAAACGAGGAGTGGAAACAATATAAATAAATATAATAAACAGCAAAAAGCATTCAATTTGCACAACATTAATTAATCACAAAATTTTAGACACATGAAAAAAATAAACATAATTTTTTTATTAATTATAACAATTTCGTTTTTTGCCGGCGGAATAAAATTACAAGCTCAAGACTTCATTGATTTTAACGGATGGGAATTTTTATCTTGGAAAACGGATAAAAAAAATGTTGAGAAAATATTAATAGATAAGAATATCGAACTTGCAAAAACACAAGAATCATACACTTGGTTTAAATATCAAGAAATGGATACATGGCTTTATTATGATAACAATAATCAATTAAACAAAATACAGCAACGCAATAGATTTAGTATTGTTGAGTATGAAAAATCAAAATTATTCTTTGAAAAAACAAAAGCAAAATTTATAAAAACATACGGAAAACCCAATCATCAAGAAATTAACAAACAAGACAGTGTAACAACTTTAATTTGGCAATTGAAGCAAACAAAAATTGTGCTTGAATACGATTATATGTACAAAATAATTGATGAGTTAGGGGCAGGCTCATATTGGATTGAAGTTAATATAAGTCCTAATAAATTTGAATCTGAGTTTGTAAATCCTGAAAAAGAAAGCATAGAACAAAATATTATCGGAACATGGAAATTGAATGAAAAAAAATTGCAAGTTGGTAGAATGGATGCTCCAAAAGAAAAAAACAGTTTAGAATTTTATGAAAACGGAACATATAAGCGATTTATTTGGAGCTTCGAATCAGGTGGGACATACTCAATATCGGGAGATACATTGTGGCTTAATGAAAATTGGAAAATAGGCGACAAAGAAGGAAGTGAAAGAGGCAAATACCTGTTACAAATTGAGAAATTCGAAAAAAACAAACTAATCATTTCTTTTACAGAATGTGATGTAAAAGTTCATCAGGTTTATCAAAAAGTAAAATCATCAACCAATATTATTAAAACAGGAATGCTGTTTGAAAAAGCTGATGATTTATTAATAAAATATGGTGCTGAAAAAAATGTTTTTTCTCGAAAATTTGCAAACCCATCAATGAGTTATTTGATTTCTGATAAAACCGAATTAATAGGACTGATAATTATCTATGAACAGAAAAATGATGAAAATATTATTACCGAATTATTGCAATGTAATAATCCAAAAGTCGCAAAAGACATCAGGGTTTGGGAAAATATTAACGAAATTAAACTGAAAGAGAATAATAAAACAATAAAAGGTTTATATGCTAACGAATATGGAGAAGTCCGATTGATAAGACAAAATGATACAATTATGAGAACTATTTTCAAAAATAATGATGGAGATGTTTTTGATACATTGATGCGGATTAATTACAATTTTAAATTGAAACAAAGACAAACTACACTTCGATTTCTGCAATTAAATTGGGGAGGATTAGAATTGCAAGAAGAATGCCTTTATATTCGCGAATATTCTAATTTTCAATATTTGGCTCAATTTATCCAAATAAAAGACATGTACACCAGAGCTTTTTATAAAATCAACGAAAAAGTAACAATAACAGGAGAAGTCCGTTTTGGCAAAGGTGGGGGTACAATCAACGGTATCTATTTAATAAATTATCGAAAAAAAGCAGATAAATATCTCTCAATAGAAGGATTAATTAAAAAAGAAAAATATCCGATTGCGTATTATTCAACAGAAGAATCGCCACAAGGAATGTTTTCAGATACTAATATCGTCCATTATAGACTATTTATGGAAGATTATGAAATAAAAGAACTTCCCAAACAAATATTTAAGGGAACAACAATTAATAACAACGAACAAGCTGCATTTATCTGGGAATTTGCCGATTCAGAAATCTATTTTTTTGATAACAAAAAACCTTGGGAAGAAAGCGAATTAAATAAAAAAATTAAAATCGAAGCTGTTTTAATTCAAGATGCTGTTGGGAAATCTATATTGAAAAATTGGAAAATAAAAAAATAAAAATTATGAAAAAATACATTTTAATAACATTAATCGGGCTGATTTGCTCTCTTTACGGTTGCAGCCAAGAAAATAAAACTATTGAAAAAGAATTATTCAATAATAAAATTGAATATCCATATATTGCTTCGCAGCAAAGGCAAAATATTATTTTAGATAATATGAACAAGCTCGAATTGGGAATGAACAAAAAAGATGTCGTTCTATTATTAGCTCTGCCCGATGAAATTAATGCAACTTATCCGTCAAATGTAACAGCAAAAAACACAATTGGATTTTCGTACGTTTATATCATAGAAAGAAATCAAAAAAACGGAAGTTATAATGAAAAAGCAGAAAAATTAATACGAATACATTTCGATATAAATAAGACTCTAATAAATGCTTATGCAATAGAAATTCCTGAGTTTAATACAATTGAGAAAAAACCAGCCAATACAAATACTAAATTACCAGGAAATGAAACAACAATAGAAGAAGCCGTAAAAATATCAATGATTATTCCGATTTCCGAAACACAAAAAATTAAATATAAAGAACCAATAGTAGTAAAGTGTATTGCCGTAGAAGACCATGTCGAACCCGGACAAATAATTGTCGTAACCGGTTAATATTATCAG
>JAYEFQ010000142.1:0-9004 GCA_034658655.1 Bacteroidota bacterium | reverse complement strand
TTTCGTAATGAGTGTAGTGGAAAAGTGAAAAAATATCATCGAGACAATACCGAATTACATCATCGAGAATTATAATGAATTGCTTTTCGTTTTCACTGGGTAGAATTAAAAATCGCCCCAAAATATCTGAGGGAATTTTTATTATTGCAAAATGTGGCTTTGCCTCTTCTCGATGTAAAATTGCTGCGAGATAAATACTTTTGTCTTTCAGATAGTCAGTGATGTTTAGCTGTTTAAGTATGATTGGGAAGAGCTCTGGTCTTACCTCCGTTTGAAAATACTGTTTAACAAAAGCGCCTTGTTTTTCACTTAGTGTTGTTTCATCAACTATATGAACATTGTGGGTTGAAAGTTCTTTTTTAATTTCAGTATAAATTCGAGAAAACTTTGTGCCTTGTTGTCGTGTGATGGAGTAAATGTCATTCAATATTTGTTGAAATGATGCAGTGCGTTTAGGATATTTCTTTTTATTGAGCATTACGAGACGATGAAGCGTGGCTACTCGTACCCGGAAAAATTCATCTTGGTTGTTGGAAAAAATCCCAAGAAATTTCATGCGTTCGTGCAGGGGGGTGTTTGTGTCCTCAGCTTCCTGCAAGACTCTATCATTAAATTGTAACCAACTTATTTCCCGATTTGTATATTGATTTTTCATGCAGGTTTTGTTTTCTGAAATTTGAACGAAAATTACATTTTTTTGCTGATAAAAAAAAAGCACACCCGTAGATATGCTTTTTAAGATTATTACATTGTTTTTTATTCTGCTTCTGCTCCAGAAGCTCTCATATTAATAATATCGCGGTCAAACATATAAAGATTTTTGTCTCCGAGGAGATTTAATTTGTCAATAATTGCTTGTACGCTTGATTCTTCTTCCATTTGTTCATCAACGAACCACTGAATCCAGTTTAATGCGGCATAATCATTTTCTTTTTGGATGATTGGAATCAGATTGTAAATGCTTTCGGTAATATATTTTTCATGTGCTAGTACTTTATCAAACACAACTTTTATTGATTTCCAATCTGCGGGTGGTTGTTCAAATGCCGGAATAATTGCTTTTCCACCACGTTCATTAATGAATGCAATGAATTTTAGCATATGCATTTTTTCTTCGTCAGCTTGTTCGTAAAGCCATTGAGAAACACCCTCTAATCCTTCAGTTTCAGCCCAAATGGCCATGGATAAATAAAGGTTTGATGAGTATCCTTCTTTTTCAATTTGTGCATTAAATGCATCTACAATCGATTTTTTCATAATATTGTTTTTTTATTGGTTTCAAATTCATTTTACAACAGGTAAAAGTACAAATTTGTTTAGAAAAATCTTACAAAATGAAATGTTTTTCAATTTTACGATGTCATATATTGTGATTTTCTTTGAAAAAATCAAAAAATAGGTAAAAACAGGTAGAATACTCTACGCTTTTACACCTTGAAAAACGAAAAATCAGACCTTATCTTTACAATAACATTTAAAAACAAAGTCATATGAAACGAGTATTTAGCATTTTAGTGTTTTTATTTTCCTGCTCACTATTAATGAGTCAGGCGTCAGATGCACGATTTGCACCGGTTAAAGAATTTTCGATTTTTAAAGATGATGCAAAAATTGATGTGAATGAAATGGATGAAAATATTTATATCTCAATGATGACAGGAAATGAAGATGCTGATGGATTTTATACTTTCGAGCGTTCTTTTGATGGTGAAAATTTTGTAATATTATCTAAGCGTACATTTAATAATAGCCCAAAAATAGAATCGAAATTGTTTACTTTTATTAGTAAGTTACCTGTAAAATGTGTTCAATATCGCGTTTATAAATTTACCCCCGAAGCGGTCACGTTAATGAAAGAATATTATTATCAACCTGATTCTGCTCCGGTAGTTTCTACAGACAAATAAGCTTTCCTATATCCCTATCTAAACAATTTCTTAAAATTGTTTCACACACACACACATCCCCCAAAATTTCAAGTCCGCTTTACTACTACGAAGCGGACTTTCTTCTTTTATAAATAGGGGTTTTCTTTGCGCTCAGCTTCGATTGTTGTTTCTGGGCCATGCCCTGGATAAACTGTGTAATCCCCATCTAAGCTAAGTAATTCTGTATGGATAGATTGAATAAGTTGTTCCATATTACCACCTGGCAAATCGGTGCGTCCTACAGATGATTGAAATAAGGAATCACCTGAAAAAACAAATTTATCTTTATGATGTACGAATGCCAAGCCGCCCGGAGAATGCCCCGGAACATGGCTTACTTCTAATTCTTGATTTCCGAAACGTATTATATGTCCTTTGTCTATATATTCTTTAACTGGTTCAGGGGCTTCCATGTCAATGCCATAGATTTTTGCGTGTTGAAGAGCCGTTTCTACCAACATGTTATCTGCTTGATGTCCTTGTGGATTAAGCATGTAACTGTTTTTTATCCATGTAGTTCCGGCAATATGGTCCATATGTCCGTGTGTGTTGTACAAGCCTTTTAAAATGAGCTGTTTGTCCTCAATGAATTGTGAAAAGATTTGTTTTTCTTGTTCACTCATCATGGCAGCATCAATTAATATTGCCTCGCGGGTTTCGTCGTAAAGCAGGTAGGAGTTTACTTGAAACGGGTTAAAAACAAAGCGTTTTATTTGCATGTGATACGAATTTCGTTAATATTATCAGGGATTTTGCGTTTCCAGCGTCTGTGGCTCCAAAGCCAATATTCTGGGGTCTCATATAAAACGCTTTCAAGTGTTTTCATGTATTTGTATGTGAGTTTTCCATTAGTCTCTGTTTTCGGGTTAAATGGTATTTCTTTTAATCTGATTTCATAAAAACCGCGTTTTACTTTTTTTACATCAATAAAAATCAGTGGGTAATTCAGTTTTCTACCATATGCTTCTGGTCCGTGAATGCATGGCGTGTCTTGTCCCATGAATTTAATCCAGTGAGATTTCTCCATGTTACTTGGTGTTTGGTCTGCTGCAAGAATGAATCCCAAGCCTGTGTTGCTTTGTATTTTAAACGCATCTTTGGTTTGTTGAACGGTAACCATTTTCATGCCGCTGCGAGTTCGCTTTTTAATGCCATAAGCTTCTGACCATTTGTTTTTTAATGGCAAATACAATGAGACCGCTTGGTGCTTTAGTTGTCGGTTAAAGCATTGAATTCCCCATTCCCAATTTCCGTAATGGGAGGCAAGAAATAGAACATTTTGATTGCGATCAGAGTAGGAGTCGGCAATTTCAGGATTCAGAATTTTATAGCGTTTGTCAAGGCTTTTCGCCGATGCTGTCATGCCTTTTGCGGTTTCGTAAAACACATCGGTCAAATGCCGGTAAAATCGTTTGCTTAATCGTTTAATTTCCTTTTCGGATTTTTCGGGAAAACTACGTTTTAAGTTGTTACTGACAATCTTTCGTCTGTATTGAAAAACGTAATAGAGGAGAAAGAAAACAGCATCCGATTTTATATATATTACAGGAAAAGGCGTGATTCTTTGCAGATTCACGAATATCCTAAACAAGAAAAACTCCAGCCATTTCATAAGCAAAATTATTTGTTCAAAATTAGAAAAAGCTTTGAGAAAAGAAAAGAATATTGTGAGTAAATCGTACAGTATGGGCTATACACTGATTATTCAGCTCTAATCAATTGAAACATGAGTTCATCTTTGAAGCCATTTGCTGTGCGATTCCATGCTTTTTTTAATCCACATTGCTCAAAGCCCAAATGCTTAAATAATTGAATGGATGCTTTGTTGTTCTCTGAAATATTGCAATAAAGTTGGTGCAGTCCGAGATGCTGAAATCCGTAGTTAATAATTTCCTGAATTGCTGCTTTCCCGTAATCCTTCCCTCGGAAGTTTTCTTCGATAAGAATCCCTATGCCTGCTCTTTGATGAAATAAATCTAAATCAAATAAATCCACAAACCCTATGGCTGTTTTATCCCTTTCAAGGCAGATAACCATACGCACTTGTCCTGAAATATAAATATCGTTTTGTGCATTATCAATGTATCTCTTGAGAATTTCTTTTGAAAACGGCAGGCGCGTATTGCTGACTTCCCAATTGACTGGATTGTTTTCCCATTGGTATAGGATGTCAATATCTTCGGGTTCGATGGCCCGTAATTTTATGTTTTCCGCTGTCCCAGACATGGTATTGATTTTAAAATGATGCTTATATCGTAATTCATGCGGTAATCTTTTGCATAAACCAGATTTAATCGTGCAATTTTATCGTTGGTTAATGATTTTTTTCGATATGGTGTTGCTGTTGAAACGACTCCTTGCTTTATGGAAGGGATGCGGTGGTCGTCGCTATTTTCTGAGTCGGCGTATCCTACCCATGATTTAAACCCGAAAAGCACCAGCAATGCATTTCTGATAATTTCCCAAGCAGTTCTTGTTAAAATCATAAAAATCGGGAAAAATAATAGGATAAACAGACTCACAGCCACATCGATAATGCGTTTTTTACGTTTGTTTTGGGCAGTAACAATTGTGTTGATTTGCAAGGAGTACAAATCGCCTGCTGTATTAATGCTATTGCTGCCAATAACAGAGATTCCGTCGGGTGTTGCAATTTTATAATCTGTTTTCAGCTCAGATAAATTCAGCATTGTTGAAATGATTTTTTGAGAGCTGATGTCTTTGGCGCAGAAAATAATTTCATCAATTTTATGGACTTTAATGATTTCATCCATTTGAGAAAGCTCTCCGAGGAAAAATCCGTTTTCAATTTTTCCGTTATCGGCAACATAACCTACAATTTCAGGATTGATAACACCCGATTGATCTATGAGAGCTTCAATACGAGAAATTTCATGTTTTGATCCGACAAGCACAATGCGTTTTTTGCGATTATTATATATCTCGATATTGGTGAATTTCAGTTTGCTGCCAATGATTCGTACAAGTGGTAAGCTTAGAAAAACAAATGTTGAGCCCAGTAAAATCAGTGCACGGGAATAGCGATATGCTTCTGGCAATAGGGAATAAAATACGAGTATTATTATGGATCCCAACATAATTCCGCGTAAAAGTTTCCAAATACGGGTTGGTTTGTCGTATCCGCCGCTCATGTAGAGGGTTATAAGCCAGACTAGTGCATAAGCAGGGACTGCATATTTTATAAATGAATCGGGATAATAATTTTGATTGCCGAATTTGTAAATTTCCCAAAGTGGTGTAATGATAAAGAATCCAACCCAAATTGAAATGGCATCAATTGCAGGTAATAATGCGCGTTTGAAAAACTGTGTGATGATTGCAAGAGCAGCTCTGAAATAAATGGCAAAATTGATGATGTTTGCATAAAGCTTCGCATTTTTTTGTGTAAAATGCTTGTTTGCAAAAATAATCATTGCCTGATAAAAAATCCGAACATAATTTATACTGCCTTTTTTTGTGCTTTCCCCTTTGTAATGAATGATTCTGGTTTTTGGGAAATAGATATTTTTATATCCGCCTTTGGTTATACGATACGATAAATCAATATCCTCTCCGTACATAAAAAACTGTTCATCTAACAATCCGACTTTGTCGAGACAAGATTTTCGCATGAACATAAATGCTCCAGAAAGCACATCCACTTCATGAATTTTATCTTTATCGAGATAGGAGAGATGATATTGTCCGAAACGTTTTGATTTTCTGAAAATAGATGATAGTCCGGAAATTTTATAGAATGCAACTTTAGGAGTGGGTAATCCGCGCTTACTTTCAGGGAGAAATTCTCCTTTCCCGTCAATCATTTTCACGCCCAGTCCGCCTACATCCTGATTCTCATCCATAAAGGACAGGATTTTCACGAAAGTGTCTTCTTCGACAATGGTGTCAGGGTTTAGTAGTAGCATGTATTCACCTGTCGCTATGTGCATTGCTTGATTGTTAGCTTTTGAAAATCCGAGATTTTCTTTGTTCGCAATCAGATGAATTTCTGGGAATTTTTCCCGCATCATTGCACAGGATCCGTCCACCGAATTATTATCAACCACAAAAATTTCCGCATCAATCTGATTTACAGCTTGTTTAACGGAATGCAAGCATTGCTCAAGGAAATGCTTGACATTGTAGTTGACAATAATTATAGACAATTGTTTCATGTGAATTACATGTTCTTTTTAATCACTTCAGCAAGGCGTTTAATTCCTTCTTTATTTTGTTCTAAATTAGGGAATGAAAAATTCAAACGCATGGTGTTTTTTGCTGAACCGTCACAATGGAAAACGCTACCAATAACATAAGCAACTTTTTGATCGATTGCTTGCTGGAATATTTTTTCGCTGTCCATGTGCTTTGGCAGATATAAAAACAAAAAGAGTCCGCCTTCAGGTTCAGTCCATGTTACACCTTCGGGCATATGTTTTTTGAACCCATCGAGCATTGTGTCTCGCTTAATTCGGTATGAGTCGATTGTTGTTTTCAGATTTTTTTCTAGTAATCCCTTTTCCATGTATTTTGCGGCAATCATTTGTAGAAAGGGAGGTGTACATAAGTCGGTTGCTTGTTTTGCAACAACAAATTTATCGGCAATTTCAGGTGCTGCCAAAACCCATCCGATACGGAACCCTGGAGCCAGAATTTTTGAGAATGTTCCCAGTGTAATAACGTGACCTGTACCGTCCATTTGATACATCATTGGTTGTGCTTCTCCGTCGAAACGTAGTTCACGATAAGGACTGTCTTCAATAATAAGGACATCATATTTATGTGCTAAGTCGATAATTTCCCGACGACGGAATTCAGGCATAGTGATTCCAGCAGGATTTTGAAAATCGGGTATGATATAGATGAATTTTGGTTTTTCTCCATTGGATTTCATTGTTTCTAATTGCTTTTCAAGCATATCAGAACGCATTCCGTGTTCATCAAATTCAATCCCAATCATTTCGGCACCGTATGTGCGGAAAGCTGATAATCCGCCAAGGTAAGATGGGAGTCCGCAAATGACTTTGTCACCGCGATCAACGAAAATTTTCGCGAGTAAATCTAAACCCTGTTGGGATGAGGTGGTTATGATTAAATTTTCCAAACCGACATTTAAGCCTTCTTCTTGATAGCGTTTTAACAAGGCTTCCCTTAACGGGACAAAACCTTCTGTTGTACCATATTGCAAGGCAGCTGTTCCGTTTTGCTCAAGTACTTGGCAACTGATTTCGTTAATGTCTTTTACAGGAAAACTTTCCGGAGCGGGTAATCCGCCTGCAAATGAGATAATATCAGGTTGTTGTGTGAGTTTAAGAATTTCACGAATGGCTGAACGCTGCATGCCTTTTGCAGTAAGCGAATAAATTGTATTGAGATCAGATATCATAATAAAATGTTTTATGTTGTGAATATTTGTTGTAAAATTAATGAAAACTCTTTAGTATTCCTCATTTGAATCAATGTTAAAGTGAACACGATTTAAAATTGAGCGTCCGAGCGTGATTTCATCGGCATATTGTAATTCATCTCCAACGGCAATTCCGCGGGCTATACTTGTTATTTTAATGTCTAAGTCGCCGATTTTACGATAAATGTAGAAAGCGGTTGTGTCACCTTCCATTGTCGTAGGGAGAGCCATGATAATTTCTTTGACATCATCTGTTTTAATGCGTTCTGGCAGATTGTTGAGGTGTAAATCATTCGGACCGATGCCATCCATAGGGGAGATGATTCCACCTAAAACTTGATAAACTCCGGTATATTGCCCGGTTGCTTCAATTGCCATAACATCTCTGACCGATTCCACAATGCAAATTACTTGGTTATCACGTTTATTATTTGCACAGATATTGCAGATTTTTTCATCAGAAATGTTGTTGCATTTTTCACAAAACCGAATGTTATTTCCTAGTTCATGGAGTATGCTACTGAAGTTTTCCAGCTCAGAAGTTTCTTGTTTTAACAAATGCAGCACGAGTCTTAAGGCAGTTCGTTTCCCGATGCCAGGGAGTTTGTTGAACTCATTAACAGCTTTTTCCAGCAGTGCTGAAGGGTAATTTCCGGTCTCCATAATCGTATCATCTAAAGCCATCAAATATCATGGAAATTTTTGGGCTTTGCAAATTGCTAAGGACAAGTGTGAAAAGTAGAAAGTGTAAGCTCACTGATAATAATCGAAGTAAATTAATAAAATACTGTCAGGGCTAAAGCCCATTTATTTTTTTGTTTTAGTTGTTTACTCCGATTTGAAGGTCAGGGTTAAGCGTGTGCTTAATTAATAGGAATATCTCCTGTTTCTCTTAGTTATATTCATTATGAAGCCGATTAACCACGACATTTATGTGGGGGATTATAGAGTAAAGCACAGTGGGGCGTTACCCTTTATATCCATTTTATCAATGCCATTAAGATACGGAAAACAATTAAATATTTTGATATATTATCGTTAGATTAATAGTTGCAAAATATTTTATTATATTTGCATCAAATTTAAAAAACAACTACTTGTGAAATTGCTAATTATCTTAAGTCTTATTTTTGTATTATCTATTAATGTAAAGAGTCAATGTACTTATACATCGCCTGATGTAATTTTTATGGCAGATGGTGAAGGTACAACTTATAGTTGGCATGCCGGTTTATACAATCTTAGTCAAATTGGAGCTGGTGGAAATATTACAACAATATCTTTTAGGTTAAATAATGCATCGACTCCATCTGAAACATATCATAATCAATTTATTTATATGCGTCATACTAGTACTACAGATTATAATGGTAATCAATCATATCCTGGAACATCTGGTTTTACATTAGTATGGTCTGGTACTTTAGATATTGATCATTCTGGATTCTATAATATTACTCTTTCTACACCATTTAATTACAATGGAACAGATATACTTGAAGTTTTATTTGAAAACAAATCTGGCTACGAACCTTTGGATGATTTGTGGTTTGATAGAACAGATAATTCACCTTCTGTATATAATGGTAAATTTGGTGCAGCATCATATGATTGGTCAGCAGCAACAAATGATAATACTAAACGAAATTTCAATTTAGCCATTGGATTT
>JAYEFQ010000141.1:0-9011 GCA_034658655.1 Bacteroidota bacterium | reverse complement strand
TTGCTTCGCCTATCGGTGTTGAATCTACATCGGCATTATACTTGCAATTTTGATTAATAAATGGTATAACAAACCAGTTCCGTAGGAACTTTCTATTTTTAACCCCGAATGGTAGTTCGTGGATTAAAGCAGACAATATGATTAAAATCCCGTTAGGGATGACCTATTTTTTCGGGGCTAACGATTTTGAATTAAAAGCGTAAGCCGTTGATAATTTTCTGATATTGAAGTTGATTCGTAATTCTGGATGCAATTTAAATAACTGTAATTATCCGTGATCACTGATTTGCTGTAATCTTTCGCTGTCTAGTATTTTAAAGCGCTTTTCTTCAATTGAAATTAACTTCTCATCTTTAAATTTTTTGAGAATACGTATGGTGCGTTCCGTTGAAAGACCGCTCAATTCGGCTATTTCTTTGCGGGTTAAGTTTAATTCAAAGTCCTCTTTTTTGAAAATACTGCATGCTAAGCAGAGTATTATATCAGCTAACCTGCCATAGGACTGCTTATTGGTAAAGCTAAAGAATCTGCCGTAAGTTTGAATTGAATTTTCACATAAAATATTGATTATTTCGCTTGCAAATTCTGCGTTTTCTTTAATTAATTGACGAAAGACATTAATATCAATTAAGTTAATAACTGAATCGCTATAAGCTTGTGCTGAATACTGAAATACATTATTCTCATCAGACAGTGAGCTAAGCCCAATCATTTTGCCTTCAGTAAGTATCTTTAGTATTAAGCTACCTTGGTCATTTTCAACGTAGATTTTTACTAGCCCTTTACAAATATACATGATGTGTGAAGCAAAAGCTCCTTGCTTGCAGATAATCTCACCTTTCTTATAAGAAACCTCGAGCCGGTTTTTTTCCAACATCAATAACTCCTTATCCGAAAGCTTTTCGAAACAGTGAAATGAATCGTAACTAACTGTGCAGCTATTTGTTATGTTGCCTGTCATAGATGTTGTGTTTTATCAGTTGGTAAAGATATTAAAAAAGACATAATGACCAAAATCAATGTTCGATATGACCTAGGTCATAAAAAATCCAATCTAAGGGCAAAGTTAAACAGAACACAGGACATATGCCATTTTGTAAAAGGAATTGATATTTGTCGGACTTTTGTGTTGAACATAAAAACTATTGTTATGGAAATTAGCAATAAAGCACATGATCATCGTGCTCCAGTTTATGTTTTCTGTGATAACGGAGAACACTCTAGCTTGGTTGCTGCTGAATTGCTAAAACTGAAATATAGCAATGTTAAGGTTTTGGAAAAAGGCTTTGACCACTGGGAAACAGCTTATCCTGATTTAGTAGAGCTGGAACCTGTAGGTGAATCAGGAGAAAAATCTGCACCTCCGCCAGGATCCGGTGGTTGTGGTGGATGATAATTGAATTTTTAATCATTAAAATATAAAATATTATGGCAAAAATGGTAATTGGACTCGCGTCAGGAAGCGTAGATAAACTAATCGGCGCCGGAGTGATGATGAACGGAGCAGCAGCTGATGATATGGATGTAGAAGTATATGTGCTTCTGACAGCTGCAAGAGCTTTTATTAAAGGAAATGAAGAACTTCAGGACTCTTTGGTTGAATACCCACACCTGAAAGAGCATTTCTTTAAAAAGTTAGATGAACTCAACAGTCCCACTTGGCTCGAATATTTCAAGCAGGCAAAAGAATTCACAGATGTTAAAATTTACGTCTGTAGCCTCGCTGGAAAAATGTGGGGTGGTGAGAAAAAAGAAGATTTTATTGATATCGTTGATGATCTCTGTGGTATTGGGCAGTATCTTGATTCAGCTCAGGAAGCAGATCTTCATATTAATATTTAGTAATAGTAATCATTTTAAAATTATAAAATTATGACACCAGAAGAATTAGCAAACGTAGAAGTAGCAAAAGTCGTTGACTCACGTGGAACCGCATGTCCGGGTCCATTATTGGCTGCTAAAAAAGCAATTGGCGAAATACCTGCCGGTGGAGTTATGGAAATTCTTTCATCTGATGAAGGAACAAAAAAAGACATCCCAAAATGGGCAAAGAAAAAAGGACACGAATATCTTGGTATGATTGAAGAATCAGGATTTTTCAAAATTTATATGAAAAAATAAGAGAATCGCCGGTGGCTTTATGCTGCCGGTAATTTTTGAGTTTTTTATCTTAAATCCGGGATGTTCAGAATGTATCTGATCGGAACAGATTAATTTATTATTGATTTAATGCCGAAAAAATGCTTGAAAACGAAAAAGTGAAAATATTGGTCTTTGCCACTGAAAAAATTTCCGATCCCGCGATTGATCTCGCAGGTTTGTTGAAAGTTCATTACCCCTCTGATGCGGTTACTATCACTGTGCCTTGTTCTAGTGCAATTAAACCTCGCTGGATAATGCATGCTTTGGAAAAAGGATTTGACGGTGTCTTTATCGCTGCTGACGGTACAGATTGCCCATATGATGAACGATGTGGAGAATTGACCGGGAAAATTGTCGGGGAAACCCACGAATTGCTCAAAAGCAAAGAAATGGATCCCGCAAGACTTAAAATGGCTGCTATTTGCTCTGTATGTGCTGAATCTTTTGCAAAGCACATTAAAGGGTTTAAAAAATATTTATTAGAACAGAAACAAGAACTAAACGCAGAAAGCAATGGATGATAATCACCAAATACATTATGATACCGTAATTATTGGAGGAGGTATCGCCGGACAAGAATCAGCACTCAACCTCGCTAATGCCGGACACAAAGTACTAATGGTTGAAAAAGATCTCTCGGTGGGTGGAAAAATGATACATCTCAGTAAAGTGTTCCCAACACTTGATTGCGCTGCATGTATTACGACACCAAAAGTGTCCGAAACTGCCAGACATCCAAATATTGACATATATACAAATAGCGAAATAAAATCCATCAAAAAGGTGGCAGAGCAGAAATTTACTGCTGTACTCGAAATTAAACCACGATACGTAATTGAATCTGTATGTACAGGTTGTCAGGCTTGTGAGGATAAATGCCCTGTGGTTGTGGAAGATCAGTATCAGTTCGATCTCGTCGGTCGTAAAGCTGTATATGTCCCGTTTAGCATCGCTAACCCACGGGTTGCCGCTATTGATATTGAAAATTGTATTATGTGCGGCGCATGCGAAAAAGTTTGCCCTGCTGATGCAATTGATTTTACACAGAAAACAAAAAATATTGATGTCAATGCTAAATCCATCGTTATCGCATCAGGATACAACCTTTTTGATGCAAGCATTATTGAACGATATGGTTTTGGAAAAAATAAAAATGTTATCACATCCATGCAAATGGAAAGGCAACTTGTACCTACCAGACCATATAACTCAGTATTGCGTCCGAAAGATGGTAAAATGCCTGATAATATTGCCTATGTACTTTGTACAGGATCTCGTGACGAAACCGTCGGAAATCCTATCTGCTCACAAGTATGTTGCATGTATTCCATTAAACAAGCACAATTGTTAATGGGTGCTTTGCCAATGGCAGATGTGACAATTTATTATTTGCACATTAGAGCGTTCGGAAAAGGATTTGAAGAATTTTACCAACAAACAAAAGGTATGGGGGTAGAGTTTGTAAAAGGGAAAATTGGTAAAATTACTGAAAATGAAGATGGTGATTTACTCATGCGCTATGAAGATTTTGAAACCGGACAAGTGAAAGAAGCCACTCACGATTTGGCTGTATTATCCGTTGGAATCTTGCCTAATAAACTCCCCGGAAATGTATTTTCTAATGTTGATGTTGAATTGGATGACTTTGGATTCGTTCGTCAAACAGACGAACTTGTGAATCCTTCAAAAACCTCAGTGGATGGAGTATTTGTTGCCGGAACTGCTTCCGGGCCAATGGATATTCCAGATTCAATTGTGTCTGCCGGTGCGGCATCATCTGAAACAGCAAGTTATTTAAGACGAAAATTATGAAAAATAAAATAGGTGTTTACGTTTGTCAATGTGGATCGAATATTTCTGATTATGTCGATGTTGAAAAAGTACGCGATGTAATTAGCGAAGTCGATGGCGTGTATATTGCTAAAACCACAATGTTTGCTTGTGCAGACTCAGTTCAAAAAGAAATTGGTGACGATATTAAAGATAATGAGCTGGATTCAATTGTTATAGCATCCTGCTCCCCGAAATTGCATCTCTTTACTTTCCGTGGAGTTGCTGAACGTGCCGGATTAAACCCGTACAATTATGTACAGGCAAATATCCGTGAGCAATGCTCTTGGGCACATTCCGATAATCCAGAAGGAGCAACCGAAAAAGCAATTCAATTGGTAAAAGCAGCAGTTGCTCGGGTAAAAGAATCTCAAGCCTTAGAGAAACTTAAAATTCCTGCAGATAATTCTGTACTAGTTGTCGGTGCAGGTGTTGCCGGAATGCGTGCTGCAATTGAACTTGCCGAGATGGGAACTGAAGTTGCAATTATTGAGAAAGAACATTTTGTCGGTGGTCGTTCATCACAGTGGAATACATTGTTTTCAACCAACCAAACCGGACGAGAAGTTGTTTCTAAAATGTATCAGGATATCCAAAAACATGAGAATATTACCCTTTATACGGGTGCCGAAATTATTAAAAACGATGGTAATGTCGGTAATTTTCAAACTAGTATAAAAATAAAACCGCGATACATTAATCCTAATTGCAGTATTGAAAATCCTGATAATTTTAAAGAAAAATTGCAAAAAGCAATTGATGTTTGTCCTGTAGAAGTTGATGATGAATTTAATTTTGGACTAACAAAGCGTAAAGCAATTTACAAAAATTATCAAAGTGAATTTCCTGAATGTCCGGCAATTGACCATGAAAATTGCACCAAGTGCGGGGAGTGTGTGAAAGTTTGTGAAGACATTGATTTAGAACAGAAAGAGGAAGTTATTACTCTTAATCCTGGTGCAATTATTTTAAGCTCCGGTTTTGATCCTTATACACCTGAAACCGGTGAATATGGATATGAAAAAGTTGATAATGTCATTACTATGCAGCAGTACAAACGTTTGATTGAACTTTGTCCTGATAAATTGACGTATAAAGGGCGTAAAATTAAAGATGTTGCTTTTATTTATTGTGTTGGTAGCAGACAGCCTGAAGGAGAGAAAAAATATTGCAGCCGTTATTGTTGTACTTCGGCAATTCATACTGCAATATTAACTCAGAAAAAATATGGTGATGTCCGAAATTATCACATTAACCGAGGAATCAGAACTTACGGAAAACAAGAAATTCTGTATGCTGATTCGTCTAAGGCGGGCGATATTTATTTGCAATTTAATGAAGATACTGCTCCTACTGTTGAGCCACATAAAAAACAAGCATTAGTGAAAGTTCAGGATATGCTTACCAATGGTACTGAAATTGAATTGCTTGCTGATTTAGTTGTCTTAGTAACAGGTATGCAACCGAGAAAAAATAATAATGTCGGTGAAATTATGAAAGTGCCTAAGGGTCGTGATGGATTCTTTAATGAAGTGCATCCAAAATTAAAACCGGTTGAAACTGTCATTGATGGCGTTTTTATTTCTGGTGCAGCACAAGCTCCTTTCAATATTTCAGAATCGGTGAAATCAGCACTTTCTGCTGCATCAAAAGCAAACGGAATGCTTAAATTTGGTGAAATTGAGCTTGAACCAACCCTCGCTATAATCGATAAGAAAGATTGTACTTGGTGTGGAAAATGTCTTGAAGCTTGTCCGTTTAATGCATTTGAAAAAGTGGAAGCAAACGGTAAAGAAATTGCTGAAGTGGTTACCGCAAAATGTAAAGGTTGTGGTATGTGCTTGCCGGTTTGTCCGGAAAATGCAATCAATTTAATCGGATATACTGACGTGGAAATTGAAACCTTGATTGACGCCTTGGTGGAATAATAATTTAAACATTTGATTATGAAAACACTTGATGAATTAAAGAAGACCCGCAAGCCTACCGAAGAGGCTCAGTCCAAAAGAAAACAATATACAAAAATGAAAAAGCTCATTAAAAATAGCTTGAAAGATGGAGACAAAACCATTAAGGAAATTGCTGCCGACACAGGACTGGAACTTGATACAGTGACTTTTTATCTCATGACAATGAGAAAATATCATGAGGTAGAAGTCGGTGAAATTGATGATATGGATGAGTATTTTTTTTACAAACTGAAACAATAGAACAATGGCTAGAATAAATCCGGAATTTTCTAAGAAAATTAGCAAATATGGCGCTTTTGACTTGAACGCATGTTACAATTGTGGAAATTGTACCGCTGTTTGTTCATTGTCAACTGAAGAAGACTCCTTCCCTAGAAACATGGTCAGACTTAGTGTATTAGGTCTGGAAGATGAAGTGGAAACTTCGCTCAAACCTTGGTTATGTTATTATTGCGGAGAATGTAGTACAACCTGTCCGCGACAAGCATTTCCCGGTGAATTGATGATGTCTTTGCGCAGGTGGTTAACCGCAAAATACGACTGGACAGGCTTATCTGGTTTGTTGTACAGATCGCTTCCAGCAAGTATAACTGCATTTGTACTCATGATTGCAGCCGTTATTGGTTTTGCATTTTATGAAAGCTTTAATGTGGACGAAATGGTTCATATCGGACACTATTTTGAAATGTTTGCAATTGGTGGAGTCTTTACTGTAATCTTGCTGCCGAATTTAGTTCGTATGTGGTACAAAACCATTATTAAACCCGGACATAAGGTGAAATTTAAAACCTATTTTACCCAATTTGCTGATTTATTAGTGCATATGTTTACTCAAAAACGCACCCTCGGTTGTGATGATAGTCAAACACGTTGGTTTATGCATTTGGCTCTTGTGCTGGGTTATCTTGCGCTGCTTTTTACAACCGTATTCTTGGATTGGTTTGGAACAGATAATCAATTTGTCATTATTCTTGGTTATGCTGAGAGTACTGTCATCTTCTTGGTTACTTTTATTTTCATGATAATTAGAGTTCGTAAAACTCAGGAAGTAAGCAAACACTCACATGCTAGCGATTGGTTCTTTATTATTTGGCTTTTTCTGATGGGCATTTCTGCCTTTGCAGTTCGCCTTTTTATCGATATGGGAATGCTTGAAAATAATATTTGGCTTTATTTAATTCACCTTACTGTGCTAGTACAATGGGCATTAATTATTGTTCCTTTTGGAAAATGGACGCACTTTCTCTATCGTTCATTTGCCATGTATTTTGACAGCCTTATTAAAGCAAGTAAATAGTATATCTATATAATAAAAAAAAGAGAGTCCTTGGACTCTCTTTTTATTTGTTGTTTTTGTTTTTTATGCTCTTATGATCTCATACAATCTTCAACTTCTTCAGGAGTAATGGGCATGCGTTTACTTCCCAACAAACGATTTCCGTCAGGAGTTACAAGAATATCGTCTTCTAAACGAATACCGCCAAAGTCTCTGTATGATTCCAATTTTTCATAATTAATGAAATCCATGAATTTATTTTCCGATTTCCATGAATCAATCAATTCAGGAATAAAATAACAACCCGGTTCATCTGTCAATACAAATCCAGGTTTCAGCTCACGACCTAAGCGTAATCCTGAAAGCCCAAATTGAGTTGAACGCTTAATCTTATCATCATAACCGACAAAATCTTCTCCGAGACCTTCCATATCGTGTACGTCAAGTCCCATCATATGACCTAAACCATGTGGTTGGAATAATGCATGAGCGCCTTCACGAACAGCTTCTTCAGGATTTCCTTTCATAATGCCCAATTCTGTCAATCCGGTTGCAAGCACTTTGGCTGCAGCAAGGTGAACTTCGCGGTAAGTAATTCCGGGTTTAATCAGCGACATTGCATGATTATTTGCATTCATAACAATCTCATAAATTTCACGCTGTTTTGTGGTGAATTTTCCGCTTACCGGACTTGTACGTGTATTATCAGATGCATAATGCATGGTAGTTTCGCAACCGGCATCAGCCAGCAATAAATCGCCTTTCTGCATCACGTTTCCGTGATAGTGGTTGTGTAAGGTTTGTCCATTCACAGAAAGAATAATCGGGAATGATGGAGCACCACCGTTAGCAAGTGAGATGCCTTCCATTAATCCGGCAACTTCACGCTCAACAACTCCCGGAGCAATTTTTTTCATGGCTTCGGTATGCATGATATAACCAATGTCCAAAGCCTTATCAATTTCCGCAATTTCATATTCATCTTTTATGCTGCGTAAGCTGACAATTGCTTTAATCAATTCTACAGATGCTGCTTCCTTCATCTTATCAAAAGGAATTCCGAGTACCTGATTCAAATAAATCATATTGTCATGTCGGTATTGTGGCAAAATATGCACTTTTCGACCTGAGTCTGCTGCTTTTGTCAATAATTTTGCCAAATCACCGAAAGGAGCAGTTTTTTCAACACCAATTTCTTGTGCTAGCGATTTAACGCTTGGTTGAGGACCCATCCAAATAATGTCATCCATGCTGAAATCATCGGCAATAATGAATTCATCACCATTGTCAACATCTATAATTCCTGCCATTCCGGCATAATCATGACCAAAGAAATACAGAAAATCAGAATCCTGACGAAAATGATATCCGTTTGCCGAAAAATTCATCGGGGTCTCGTTATTTCCAAGGATTAAAATAATTCCGCTTTTTACGAGCTTTTTCAGTTTCGCACGTCGGTTTATGTAAACTTCTTTTTTAAACATAATACATCATTTTTTATTTAAGCATAAAATTAGGAAAAAGTATTGAATATCCCTAATGGAATTTTTATACCATTTTAAAATCAAAAATTCCGGTATTATTTCTTCCTGAATGAATACTTTGCTTCGCACTGGAACATACGTGAGAAAGTTAAACCATGAGTAAAATAAGATTGCGAATTAACGTCCCGAAAGCTTTCTGCATAAGAACTTGCGAACATATAAGTTTGTTGATTCTGTTGTCCCAATTTTGTGTTTTATCGAAAAAAATCTCTATCTTTCGTGAGAAAACAAGTAAACTCGTTTATAAAT
>JAYEFQ010000140.1:0-31897 GCA_034658655.1 Bacteroidota bacterium | reverse complement strand
GTTCCAATGTAATGGTTGTAATAAGAATGGGACTTTGAGCAACAGCCCAACCGCCCATTCGGGTTCTACTCCAAGCATAAGCCTGACCTTTTGGAACTCCTAAACGGATAAGGTTTTTACGCTTTCGCTCGGGTTTCTTCCAATCCGTCCAAATGCAGTAGCGGAGTCGGTTGCGTACCCACCCATCAATATCTGCAAGTTTTTGGTTTATACTGGCGTATTTGAAATAGTTTACCCAACCACGTATTACCTGATTTAGTTTAGCTATGCGCATATCAAAGCTCATAGGGTTTGTCTTTCGGGTAATCTCTTTGAGTTTCATCTTAAGAGTTTTCCAGCGCTTTTCTGTGACAATTAACTGATATTTACCCTTTTCATCTTTGCGATAAGTGGGTACAAACCCGTAACCTAAAATTTGAAAGGTAACCGGTCTGCGGATTCCACTTTTATCACGATTGATGGGCAATTTAAGTTTATCTCGTAGAAATTTATAAACTTCGTTTCCCTGAAATTTAGCTTGAGATTTCGTTTTGCAATAAATGCTGAAATCGTCAGAAAATTAAATAGATATTATTGACTTCTTAAATAGTTTGAACTGGATAATGCATCTTTATGATTGGTTGAAAATTTAAAGTAGTCGAATTTGACCACTTTGGAAAAATGCTCATAATGAATAGGTTGAGAAAATTAGATGTAAATAATGCTTTAATTTCAATCACGAAAGTGAATGAAGATGACTTTATTTGCTTAACAAATATGGCAAAAGCAAAAGAAGGAGATAAAAGAGCCGCTGATATTATTAAAAATTGGATGCGTTCACGTGTTATACCATTCATTAAAAGAAATAGTATGCCGACATCAACAACCTGACGTTTCCGACCATTTCAGAGTCCGTAATTTTTCCGTATTCGTCAATATTAAGTGCGCCAAATTCATCTTGGGTTGCATATGCAGCAACGGTATATTCAATTTCTCCACCGAGTCGGAATTTTCCAAAATTCACATGCATTCTTGGGGATATTCTATAAAGGAAATCAATATTCGATCCACGTGAATACAATGTGTTCATTCCAGAATTAAAGACAGTGTCAGCAACTTCATCAAAGCTACCCATGTTTTGTGAATAGCCTGCAAAAATGCCAAATTGCATTTTCTTACCATTGGTGTGAATATCAGTCCAAACGCTCATGGTGTTAACCGGGGTATATGCTCGGTAATCTTTTGCAGGATCGGTAAAATCCTGAATCATAAATCCACCAATCATCAGCCCGTCGAATGCATTTTGAGCCCAAATTCCTTGAAGTTTAACAGTAACTGGGTCGGTTTTTATACGCATGAAAAGATTTGATGTAAACCCACCGATGGTGTTTTCTGCAATGTAGTTTGCATCGGTCTCTAATCTTGGTTTTAAGATTTTGTACCCTCCGGTTACACCAATTAATAGTGCATCTGATGCATTCACTTGAAATTGCGCTTGCATATCAGGAATCATTGCATTGCTGAGGCTGCGATATCCACCAGGGCTGGCAAAGTCACGCTGTGTGGCAGCAGCAATTGCAAATTTTGCATTATCTCCAATTTTTTGTGTCAAGCGAATTTGTGGATTTCTAGAAAAATACTGAAAAGGCACACCTGTATTAAACGAAATTGTTCCAGGGAAACATTCCGGAACAAACATCATATGCCAATATTGTCCAAACAAAAGTTGAGTATTTGTCCAGTCGAGTTTCACAAATGCATGACGTAATCTGAATCCGTTGATATCAAGATTTGAGTGTCCAAAAAATGCACCTTCAATCACTCCTGAGGTTTTTGCTCCAAGTGCATCCGGACCGGTAATTTTACCGGTTAACCGAGATTGAATTGAAAGAAAATTTAAACCTCCCTGCGCGTTAATGTCTTTATCATCTGCATCTAAACTCACAGGCATTGGGTACAAATGGAAATGTCCTTCACGGACAGCGACAACTTGTCTTGTATCAAAAAAGAAATCATTTTTCACAAATCCAGACCAATGGATACCATAATCCGGTGCTTTTTCATTTTCACTTTGTGCCAATACAAGCGTCGGCACCATCATTAACACAACAATAATAAAAGTTAGATTTTTTTTCACAACTACATTTTTTTATGGTTATTCTGCATTTTCTTTATCCGGTGGAAATATTTTCTGAATTACAGAAGGATCCTTCATCGGTCTTCCAAGTAAAACATTTAAATTATTTTCTGCTGTCAGGTTTCTATCCCAAAGTGCAATCGCTTTTCTGTAAGCAGCAATTGCCAGATCGTACTCTTCCTGCTGTCTGTATGCAATACCCATATTGGTATAACTCACAGATAATCGTCTGTTGATTTCAATTTGATTATGCATGAAGGTATTTAATCTGGTTTCCAAGAACTTTTCTTTTTCATCTTCAGGATAATCATTAAGCCCCTCATAAAAATCTGATTGAATTTTCTTTTTACATTCGGTTTCTGAAAGTGTAGCATATTCATCTTTCCAAGCTTCATAAACATCAACTGAATTTATAATATTCGCCATTGCCATATTCACTAAAGTATCCTTATCAAAATTCAAGAGAAATTGCGAATCAGCAGGAACAAGTATGCTATCTTTATGCATTGCCAATGTGAGATAAACAGCCGCCCGATTATTTGACAAAACTCCCATTTCAAATGCATTTTTGTAATGAGGGATGCTTTGATAAATGGTTTCGATGGCGTCGAGAAGTTGCAAAACACCATTAAAATCATTTGCTTGAGTTAAGTCATTATATTGTCCATACATTTCCCTAGCGGGGACAATTCGTGGATCGACGGCACGATTGACATTCTGATAATAAATCTTAGAAACGACAAGGCTAACAGCAACGAGAATCACCATAATAAATATGATGACTCTCGTGTTTTTATTTTTTAAAAATCCCATTATGAATGTACGCTTTCTGTCAAAAATTTGCGTATTTCAATCGGAGTTTCAGGAGTTAATTTTGCAACAATAATATGGACAATAATTGCGATAGGTGCTCCAAAAATTGCAAAATACCATGCACCGAGATAATAATCGATAAACTCATGGAATGGGAGTTCAACTCCCTGTGTCCCTGCAATAAAATACACAATTGCAATAAGCGACACAAACCCTCCGGCTATCAATCCTGCCACAGCGCCTTGTTTATTTGAACCACTCCACCAAATTCCCAATAAAAATAATGGGAAGATTGTACAACCGGCAAGGGAAAATGCCACTGCAACAAGTTGTCCTATTAGTGCAAGTTTAAGTAGCGCAATGGATCCAACAATTACAGCCATAACAACTGTTCCGTAACGAGCCATACGTAATTGTACTTTAGGAGATGAATCCGGCCTGAAAACTTTCACATATAAATCGTGGGCGAAAGCAGAAGAACCAGCGACAAGCAAGCCTGAAACGGTTGAAAATGCAGCTGACACACCACCTGCAGCAAGGAACCCAACGATTAAGGGGTGTATATTCCCAAGTTGTGCGGTATAAACTACAATTGCATCTTTTTCCAGGGATCCGATTTCAGGATGTGCAGATAGGATTTGTCCGAACGCAGAGTAAATCGGTGCGCTCCAATATAAGATAGATATAAAGAAAAGTCCCCATACAACAGACCATCTGGCATCACGCGCGTTTGGCACAACATAAAAACGTTGCAATACGTGTGGAAGTCCTGCGGTACCAATCATTAAAGAAAATGCAATTGCAATCCATTGGAAAAAAGTCTGCCCAGTAGCAGGATCCCAAGGCATAGCATATTCCGGCATTGGCACCATGGCAAATTCATGACCGTATTTATTTACGAGTTCTGCGCTTTCAGCTAGTGGAATTCCACCAACAATATCAGAAACAACTGATCCGTATCCGATTTGAGGCAATAGCCAGAAATAATCGAATTTAAAGGTAAGAATAAAGAGTGGAATTAAAAAGGAGATAATAATAATAACATACTGAATTTGCATGTTCTTTGTGACTCCAAGCATCCCTGAGATTAGTGTATAGCTTAACACAACAGCACCACCAATTACAACAGCGAGCCAGTATTCAATTCCCATTATCCATTTAAAAAGCAATCCAATACCTCCAAATTGACCAACACAATAGGCAATAGAAATGAGGATAGCAATGATTGCAGCGACAGCTCGCATGGTTCTGGAATAATACCTATCGCCAATAAAATCGGCTGCGGTATATTTTCCATATTTTCGAATTTGTCCTGCCATTAAAACTAAAAGGAGCACATAGCCACCTGTCCATCCGACAACGTAGGATAAACCATGATATCCGGCTCCGTACATAAGTGCAGCCATTCCAAGAAATGATGCAGCACTCATCCAGTTACTGGCAATTGCCATTCCAGATCCAACTCTCGAAATACCGCGACCAGCAGCATAAAAGTCATTCGTGTTTTTTGCACGAAAAATTATCCCGACCATTATAAAAATCACAAGAATTGTAATCATAATAATTGCGGGACCAAGTTTAAATCCACCTTCAAGGTCAGTAGCAGCATTTGCTGCAAAAATAACTGTGGATGATAATAAAAGTATTATTAATGTAATAAATCGTTTCATAACAAGTAAAATTTCTGGTTAATGATTGGTTTTAAAATTAATCCTCAATTCCGTACTTTTTGTTTAGCGCATCGGTTCTAACACAGTAAATCCAGCAAAGGAACACAAAGAGAATTAGAAGAAACACTGCTGTATAAAAATAATGAAAGGGAAATCCAAGAACTTTGGTATTTGTAAGTACGGACTCATTATGAATCAAGTATTTATTAAGAACCGTCTCAAGCTGATCAATATTCTGCTCAGACATTTTCTGCGGATACTCTGTATTGAGTTCTAATGGTAAAATTTTAGTTCTGACATCTTGATTTGATAATCCTAGCACAGGTGCTGCCATCGCCATAAGCTCAAGTTTTGCTGCTTGATAATCATTTGCCAGAATATCCGTTGTTTTTTCCTCAACCGCCTTAAATTCTGCAATTTCAGCTTTCAAGGCTGCCGTTTGCTCTTCATCTGCAATTTGAAACAAAGCCCAATTCAATGCTTTTTGCAATTCAACTCGCTCCTCAGGTGCAATAAATACTTTGCTTAGTACCTGAAGTGGCACTTTCGCAAAAGTTTGCATTTCATTTAAGCTTGCACTTCCCTGATAAACATTTGAACTGACTTCTTGATAGCTTATCAAAACCGGTTCCGGCGTTGGTTTTTCAATAAGTTTTAGCACCACCTGAAAACCAAAAACAGCCAATGTCCAAATTAATAATAGCCACAAAACCATATTGCGATTTGCAGTTGTTTGTGGGTTAGAAGGTTTAAAAAAGCTAATCCGATACTCCTGATTATTTGTATCCATAAGTTAGGTTAAATTAGATTATAATTTAGTTTATTTGGGACTAAAAATAGATACTTTAAGATAATAAACCATAAAAAGAAGCTTATTTATTTCGATTCTAAATAACAGAGGCTTGAAAACATAAACGCAGATGAATGATAGAACGCAGATGGTACGGATAAAACTAAAAAAAATGCTTATCCACAGAGCGGATAAGCATTTTTTTAAAAACAACTAAAATTATTCTACAACAACAGAGAATCGTTCTGATATCCCTGATTTATAATTTAACACAAGCATATACATGCCTGAACTTGTTGGCATTTTTAATGAAAAGACTGCGTTTTCAGGATTCATTTCCAACACCACACGACCATCAATGGACAACACCTGAAGTGAAGCAACTTTTTCTGAAGCTTCTACAAACAAATCACGTTTCACAGGATTTGGAAATAGAATTGTTTGCTGAATTTGATCATCAAACAGTGGTGTCAAGGTTTGAACCTGAGTCGCTCCGGTGGCGGCACATCCATTTGCTCCTATAACTGCAACAGAATATAAATCTGCTGTTAATCCACTAATGGTTTGGGTATCTTCACCTGTATTCCAATCAATCTCATAAGGAAAATCTGTTCCGGTAATTAACACAGTAATTTCTCCGTCAGCAGCAAGTGGTGCTGATTCATGAGTTACCTCAAAATCAAGCTCAGGACGATCAAGTACGATAATATAATCTGTAAAAATAGACTCATTCGTTTCAGAATCCGCATCCTCAACCAACAATGAAACCGTATAAACTCCAGGCTCAGTATAAAAATGTTCTGGGCTTTGCAAATCAGATGTTTCACCATCACCAAAATCCCATGTCCATGCTATCGGCGTCCCAACAGATAAATCGGCAAACTGTATCGTCAGATTTTCACAACCCTCAGTAATATCAGCAGAAAAATTCGCAGTAAGGACTTCAGTACCTTCAAGCACTTCAGCACTTCCTGAAATTGTACATCCATTAGCATCTGTTACAGTTAAAAAATATGTATCTGGACATAAATCCGATTGAATCGGTGAAACTGGTAAAGTTTGCCACTGATAATTGTAAGAAATCGTTCCTCCACTTACTATAGCAGTAATTTCACCATCACAAAGTGATAAAGCAGATTCATTGATTACATCAAAGTCGAGGCTTAAAGGATCAGGTTGAGATATTGTATATAAATCAGTTGCCTCACATCCAATATCATCAATTACAGACAAATAATATATTCCAGCAGCAAGTCCGCTAATATCAGCATTATTACCTACAGAAGCACCGCTTTCATTTTCCCAGAAATAATTATATACTCCCGAGCCGCCACTCACAATAACAGATAATTCTCCATCCATATCACCATAACAGGCAAGCTCACTATCAGTTCCAATGATTTCAATGTTATCATAAACGGTAATAAAATCTGTTTTTGTTTCAGAATCAGAGCCTTGAGCATTAGTTACAGTAAGCGTTACTGTATAAGTTCCGGGATTTGTGTAAGTATATTGTGGGCTTTGCTCGTCAGATGTATTTTCATCACCAAAATCCCACTCCCATGAGCTTGGATTTTCAGTACTTAAATCAGTAAATTGAACGATTAAACTTCCGCATCCTTCTGTAATATCCGCTTCGAAATCAGCATTCGGAGCTTGATTTACTGAAGCAATATCATCGCAGCCCACTGTAGCGCAACCAAAACCATTTACAACAGTAACACAATAGTTACCGGCATGTAAATTTGAAGCTGTTTGAGTCATTTGTTCTGGGATGGTATTCCAAGTAAATATCAAAGGTGCTTCATCTCCAGAAATCACAGAAACTGTGATGCTACCATCTCCATTTGTGCCGTTTTCAGGCGTGGAGCTGAAAGACAAAACGGGATTAGGGTTTACCGTCAGATTTACATCATCAGTGGCAGTACATCCATTTGCATCCTCAACAGTCACAGCGTAATTTCCGGCCGAAGTGGCATCGAAAGTCTGTCCTGCACCAGAAGGATTCCATGTATAAGATGAAAATTCTGCTCCAGCATCAAAAGTATAGTCATCACCATCACAAATATCCATATCCTCACCCAAATCAACCGTTGGAATATCGTGAATTGTTACGGTTGCCGCAGTTCTGGCAGAGACACATGTTTCATCAATCCTCACCTGCCAGTCGTAGAAGTAGTAATAATACTCAAAGTTATCTGCGGTGTTATCATGGATAGAAAGCAGATCCGTAGTTTCAAACGGATAAGCCAGTACGCCAGTGGTTCCGCCACCATTTCGATAAAGATTTGGAGAATCCGGTCCCATCAGGGTATAATTATTTCCTGCGGGCACAGTGAAATTCAGGTCCACAACGCTTTCTCCATCCGGAATTGTTACCGTTGTGCTGGCGATTTCGGTATCGGTATTATCCAGCAGGCTGATGATTCTGTCTCCTGCTCCGTCAGCATATACTGTTACAGATTCAATCACAAATTCGGTGTAAGCATCAAATATAAGGCCGTGCTGCGTAGCGTTGGTATAGTAACCACCATCGCCGGTATTATCAGCTTTTGCGGCGGAAAAATATTGTGAATTAATCAATGTATTATCGACATAAACTGTCGTGTTAACTGTAAAATTATTTGTATAATTATTTCCAGTTGTCAATAAGTTTCCACCAGTTGGAGCATCGTACCAATTTATTTCTCCTGCAGCCGTTGCAGTAAGTGTAATATTGGCTGCACCACATGATTCCGCATCGGCAATTACGGGAACATCCGGCATATCAATCGTAATAAAATCGGTTTTTATGATATCATCATTGCCATAATCATTTGTAACTGTCAGGCTCACGGTATAGCTTCCATCTGCCGTATAAATATGTAAAGGATTTTGCTCATTTGAGAAATTTCCATCACCAAAATCCCATGACCATGCAGTTGCAAAACTTGATTCATCCTGAAACTGAATTTCGCCGGTACAACTTGTGGTTTGTGCTGCAGAAAAATTAGCTGTTGGTGGAATATCCGGAGAGATAATATTAATTGAATAATCCTCAACCTCACCATAGCCACCAATACCACAAGGTGTGTCATTCAGATTATATCCGTCGCGGTTGTAATGTATTTTCACTCGTAATCTGGTCACACCAAGATTAGCACTTGCTGGCACAGTTATTTCTGTTGTATAATCCACGACATTTTCAATTGCAGAGCGATAAATTTCTTCTCCGGCATCTTCAAAATCACCATCCTGATTCCAATCTGCCCATATAATGCATTGATTATAATCATATCCGACACCAGCATTTCCCGATACGGTATAAGTATCTCCGGCTAGCAAATCGGTTGACAAACTTGTAAAATCAGAATATGATGTAGCTCCCGTCGTATTTGCAATTGTATTCAAATTAAAATCAGCAACATACATATAATCTGTATTATCCTGAGATGCATCACAATAATCTAAAAAGACAGTTATATATCCTGTTTTTATTTCTGTATCTGATCCATACGCATTTGATGCGACAAGCGTCACCTCATAAGTTCCGGCAGTATTATAAACAACTGACGGATTTTGAACTGATGCTGTATTTGGTAATCCTCCGTCAAAAGTCCACTCCCAAGTACTAGGAACATTAGCAGATAAGTCGGTAAAATCAACCGTTGTTCCGGCAGAAACAAGCGTTTCAGAAGCTTCAAAATCTGCAATTGGTGCTGCAGGAGCACTCACGGCAATATAATTTTCTTTTAATTCAGAAATCGTACATCCCTGTGAAGTAATTGCAAGGTTAACATCATAGGTACCTGCAGTATTATAGGTAGATGAAGGATTTGTATCACCACTTGAGTTTGGTGTTCCTCCGGTTAAAGTCCATGCATAAGAATCAATAGTGCCAGTGCTCAAATCCGTAAATTGGATGCTTGTTTCTTCAAAGACACTGGTTTGATCTGCAGAAAAGTCAGGTGTTGCAACATTATCAGGGATAAGCTCAATATCTAAACGAACAGAATTATCATTTGTAATTGTTACAGTATGTGTTTGAGATTGATATCCAGACAATGAGAATGTAAAATCATAAGACCCTTCATAAATTGGTCGATGATAATTACCAACAGGAGCAGAAGAATATACATGAGAGCTATCCTGATCATGACCAGTAATTTCCACTCTGACATCAGCGAGAGGGCTTCCGGTACAGGCATCAGTAACTACTCCACGCAATCCGTAAAGTACTTGTTCGGTATAATCAATAATTGCCTGCTGGTTGTAACTCCAATGATCGGGTAACAAAGCTGCATCCAATAACTTTTCCGTTGATAATTCAACAGTCGTTTCGCGACATTGCTGAAAATAATTCATATAATCCTGTCTGCTACCGGTAATTGCATACCAGTCAGCTCCCTCGGTAACACCACCCTCATCAGTAAAATAACCAGAAGGGCTATCATTCTGGGCATTGTTTGCGTATATCCAACTAACGTATTGCCACCATGTATCATCGGCATGGGCATTTTCTGACGATGTCCAGTTGTCCCATGGGTAATTGATCAGCTCAGCTCCACTGTGTGTATTAGCAGACATCACAAAATCATGGGCTTCAGCAAAATCTATCATGAGCTGTGTTTCCTGTGCTGTAGGATTGCCATCGGGATGCTCACCATCATCCTGATCGGGAAAATTCCGGTTAAGATCAATATTGCTAGCATTTCTCCTAGTAGCTCCTGAAACATCGTCATAATCAGGTCCAGACCCATTAAACGTGCCATCTGGATTAGCAAGAGGATTTATGTATAATTCTATTTCATCAACCAGCGTAGTAACCAACGGATCGGATCCGTAATTTGTCAGAATATAATCTATAGAACGAAGTCCAATGATATAATCAACCAATTCATCACCGTGCATGGTATGTGTCCAGAAAAATTCCGGCTCATCCTCATCCACGCCGACATTATCAGAGATCCTCATCACGAGGATATTTAACCCATTTACAGACTGACCAATGGTGTCCAGATCACAAATACTTGGATAATTGTTTGCGTAATCATTCATCATCTGCACATACACATCATGAGTTGGATAACGATCCCATGAAGCCATTTGTGCCGTTGTAGTAGCCATAGTCAGTGCTTTTGACTGATTGTAGTAGGATTCTACCGGTTGAAACTTAAGGTCGTATTCCAGAAACTGATCAAAAGCCTCATTTGACAAGGCATAAGCGTAAAAGAGGTTTCCATGTCGGTGATCAAAAGACAAGTGATCCTGCAGTGCATCAATGGTTTCCGGGGAATCGCATTTAAACTCAAAATAAAACTCTCCTCGTTCCTCCAGTTTTTGATTTGCAAATTCTAGGTTCGTTTGATTTTGTGCAAAACCAAAGCTTCCTGTAAATACCAATAAAATAATTGGCAATAAAAATCTTAATCTCATATAACTTAATGTTTAATAATTATTTTTTGATGTTCGACATTTCCATCTTTACGGAAAAAACGAACAAAGTATATTCCTGTTTGATATTTATCAACAGACCAAGTTATTTCTTTTGACTGAATATTTTCTTGACGTATAATTTCCCCTGTCACATCAATCAATTCAACTTTCTGATAATCTGAACCATCAAGCAATTCAAAAGTGATCGTTTGATGCGCTGGATTAGGATAGATTTGCCATGAGTTTTCTTGTGAATTTTCTACTACTGAATTTGACAATTCGATATGTATAACATGCGTTATTTCTGAACATTCATTAGACATAATCAATGTTACATTATAAGCGCCAGGTGATGAAAAAACATGTGTAGGACTAATCTCTGTACTGGAACTTCCATCATCAAAATTCCACAACAAGAACATATAATATAACGAATTATTATCAAAAGCTACGCTTAATCCATCAATTTCATATGTAAGATCTGATTGTACTTCATCTCCAATAATAGCAAAAACGGGGGTTCGTTCTGTCTGGCAATTTGCAGCTTTAATTTTCCAATTATAAAAATAGGGATAGACTTGTTCTGATGAGCCCCAACCAACACCGGAATCAGAATCGTTAACAGAAATTAGATTTTCTATTTCATATGGATAATCAAAAACGCTCGTCCATGATAAACGCCCTTTATACAACCCTGAATTTGCGGATGCAGCCAATTGATAATCTTCACCAGCTTGCAAATTAAAATCTAATACGATTGTTTGTTCTCCAGCATCAATATTCAAAGTTTTTTCTTGCAATACTTCACCGCTATTGCTTCGCAAATAAATTGTTTGTTCCCCAGCGTTTTCAGCATAAACCGTCACTTCCTGCAAAGTACAATCATCAAAAACATCAAAAACTAAATAATGTATTACATCTGTATTGTCATAATCTCCATCTTCAGAATTATCCGGCTCGCCGACATAATTTACCGCCCCTTCAAAAATCGCTTGAGCGTAATACGCATGAGATGCTGTTAATTCGGGCGTTGTATAGGTTTGTCCGCTTGCAATAGGCGACTCATCCATAATATTTTCAAACCAATAAATATCGCCTTCACTATATGCAGCAAGCTCAACACTTCCGGAAGACGTAAAACACACTGCATCAGAATGCACAGAATCCAAATATTGTAATTGCACTTGAATATACTCTGCTTTTACAATTTCATCTGTTCCATTTTCATTACTTAAGGATAAACTGACTGTATAATTTCCATTTTGCATGTAAGTATGCAGCGGATTTTCTTCGTTTGATTGTGCTCCATCACCAAAATCCCACGTAAAGCTCAAATCTCCACCTGCTTCCGACTCATTAAAAAACTGTACTTCAGGATTACAGGAAATGATTGTGTTGTTTGCAGAAAACTCAGCATATGGAGGCAATTCAGATAATGGAACCAATTGAACATCAAGATCAATTCGTTCGTCTTGAGAAAGATTAACATTAATTATTTTGCTTTTATATCCTTCGGCAGAAAAGGTTAAATCCCATTCACCGTCACTCAAAAATCGGTGATAATCACCATTTGGCAATTCTGAATACACTTGAGTATTACGCTCATCATGTGCTTCAATAAAAACTTCAGCAAACAAAGGTTCGTCAGTAATTGAATCTGTCACGATACCGTGCACACCTTCTAGTGCTTCGGCAAAATAATTAAGCAAAGCATTACGGTTATAATTCCAATGCGCAGGCAGCTCTTCCGCATCAAGCAATTTAGCATCTGACCATTCAAGGGTTACTTCACGACAATGCTCATAATAATTAAAATAATCTTGTCTGCCGCCATCGATACTATACCAGGCATAGCCATTGGTAATTCCATCATCCTGCAGTGTCATATACCCAGATGGCGCATTTGCATGCACAGTATCCGCATATTTCCGCGAAATTTCGTACAACCAATCATCATCAGCATGTAATTCCTCCCAACAATCCCAAGGATAGTTTACCACTTCGGCACCAGAATGTGAATTAGCAGCCATCACAAAATGCCTTTCAGCAGCAAAATTCATCATGGCTACATTTTCAGCAGCAGTTTCATTTCCATCAGGATTCCAAGCCCCATTTGGATCAGGAAAATTTCGATTCATATCAACACCATTGGCATTATAACGTGTCGCACCACTCACATCGGTTTCACTATTACCATAAGTTCCATCAGGATTAGACAAGGGATTAATCCACAATTCGAGATTATTAACAAGATTATCCACCTGATCGTTACTCCCATAATTTGAAAGCAAATAATCAATCATCCGCAATGGTAAAAAATAAGATACTAATTCATCACCATGCATCTGACCAGAGAGAAAGAACTCTGGTTCAATTTCATCAACATTCACATTGTCAGAGATTTTCACGACAAGTAAGGCTCTGCCTTCTTCAGAAAACCCAATGGTATCAAGCCGACAAATTTCAGGGTAATTATTCGCAAACTCCAACATCATATCCTGAAAAACATCCCATGTGGGATATTTATCCCAATTTCCCATGTCCACCAGGCTATTTGCCATTGTAAGCGCTCTAACGCTAGCGTAATAAGGAGCATCGAGCTGTATATTTAATTCAAGCGCCTGCATTTTCTGAAATTGTGCAGCATTTAGATAAAGAATCAGATTATTTTCTGAAATTTCATCAATACTAGCATTTTTATTGATTATTGGCAGTAGATTTTTGTCAAAATCGACAATCTTTACAACAGCCTCACCTCGCTCCTGTATAACGGTTTCAATCTGTTGATTCTGAGCATAAACAGCTAAGTTAGAAAGCATAAACACTATGCAACACAAATAAAAAAATTGTAGAATTTTCATAATATTCAGTAAATTTGACCTAAAGTTAGAAATTTTATCGTAAATTCACGACTGAAACCCCTGCATTTATAGATGCAAGAAGTTTTATTTTAGTTGTATGACAGAAAAAATTTGTTTAATCGGTAGCGGAAATGTTGGGACAAACCTCGGAATAAATCTCAAACAAAAAGGGTTTAATATTGCTCAGGTAATAAGTCGTAACATTAACAATGCAAAAGCATTAGCATTGAAATTAGATGCAAAATATAGCAATCAAATTTCAAATTTTGACCGCAGTTGTAGCATACTAATTTTTTCTGTATCTGATGATGCCATTAAGCCTTTATTAAATTCAGAAAATTTTGAAAATCGACTACTAATACACACAGCAGGCAGTGTTTCGGCAACGATTTTTTCGGATTACAGTGATTTTTTTGGTGTATTATATCCTTTACAGAGTTTCAAAAAGACATATTTCTCAGATTTTTCAGATGTTCCGCTTTTTATTGAAGGAAATCGAGTAGAATCTCATCAGCGAATAGATAAGATTGCATCAAAATTAAGTTCAAAAGTATATGATGCAGATTCAGAAATGCGATTACAAATTCATATAGCTGCAGTTTTTGCCTGCAATTTCACAAATCACATGTATCATATTTCACATGATTTAATACAAGAAATGCCAATTGATTTTGAGGTATTTGCCCCATTAATCCATAAAACAGCAGAACAAGCTATTTCAACCGGAAACCCTGGCATAACACAAACAGGGCCTGCTGTTCGTAAGGATAAAGGAACTATGGAAAAACATCTAAATCAACTAAATCAAAATGAAAGTCTTACAGAATTGTATAAATTCATGAGTAATCGTATCTTTGAAACAAAGAAAACGGACAACGATGAGTAACATAAATGATTTAAATTTTAAAGAGCAACTCAAACAAATAAAAGCCTTCGTATTTGATGTTGATGGTGTACTTTCCTCTTCAGAGATACACATTTTAGCCGATGGAGAACTAGCGCGAACAACAAATGTTAAAGATGGTTTTGCTATAATTAGAGCGATTGAAGAAGGGTATATTCTTGGGATTATTTCAGGAGGAAAATCTGAAGCAGTTGCAAAACGATATCGTAAACTTGGTATTCATTCAGTAACAATTGGTTCAACTGACAAGATGAAAGACTTTGAGAATTTCCTCAACACATATCAACTTACCGCATCACAAGTGTTATATGTAGGAGATGATTTACCAGATATTGAGGTCATGAAACAATGTGCGATTGCTTGTTGTCCTGCTGATGCTGTTGAAGATGTCAAAGCAATTGCATTATACATTTCCGGACACGAAGGCGGAAAAGCCTGTGTAAGAGATGTTATTGCACAAGTTATGAAGACACAAAAAACATGGTATAAACAATGAGATATCTCCGATTAATACGAGCGCATCACTTGCTAATTGTTGCCGGCATAATGTATAGCATACGCTATTTTATGTTGGAACCAATTCTCGGCATTTACGGTCATTCACTTATTAGCACAGACTTTGAATTCAGCCTTATGGTATTTTCAGTTCTACTGATTACCGGAGCCGCCAGTATTATCAATAATTATTTTGACAGAAAATCTGATTTATTAAACAGACCTAATAATGTGGTCGTAGGAACCAGCATAAATCGTCGATTCGCAATTATATTGCATTCAGTATTAAGTTTTTTTGGTGTGATAATCGGGTTTTATTTATGTGCTTTAGCTGGACATTTTTGGTACGGATTGAGTTTTATTTTCATTACCATCTTATTTTATCTCTACTCCAGTTATTTCAAGCGCAGACTTCTCACCGGAAATATTATTATTTCACTCTTAATTGCAGGCATTACTTTTTTACCATGGTTAACGGAATATATTTTTGCGAAATCACATTACACACAGGCATTTCCCACAAAAATTTATCATCATTTAATGATATTAAGTTTCGGTTTTAGCTTGGCAGGATTTTTATTAAATATGGCACGTGAAATCATTAAAGACATTATTGATTTTAGAGGAGATTATCAGTATGGCAGTAAAACCATACCCATTATTTATGGAAAAAAATTATCACGCCAAATCGGGAGTTTAATTCTTACATTAAGTGGAATTTTCATTATTGCAGCATGGTTTTTATATTTACGAAACATCCCTGTAATACAACATAACATGCTATCAGTAATTTATTTAAGCATAATACTGGTTGCCCCTATATTTTTTCTTGCATTATCAATTCATAACGCAAAAAAAAGGAAGCAATTGAAACGAATCATTTCTATACTTCAATTATTAATGCTTATGGGTGTTTTATTCAGCCTTGTAATTTTCTTAAATATCACTTTCATAATATGATTGAAACATTAAATAAAACCTACAAATTTGTATTGGCAAGTCGTTCCCCACGCAGGCAAACGATTTTACGCGAAATGGGACTCAAGTTTATTTTGCGCCGCTCATCACTAGAAGAAGAAACCTATCCAGAGGAATACACTCCGCAAGAAGTTGCAGAATATCTTGCCACGCAAAAGGCATTAAAAACTGAAATTAAGCAGGAAAACGAATTAATTATTACTGCCGATACCATTGTCACGATAGACGATATTATTCTCGGCAAACCAAACGGATACTCTGAAGCATTTCAAATGCTAAAGCGAATATCAGGAAAAACGCATTCAGTAATTACAGGAATATGCCTGAGAGATGAAAACTCATACGAAAGTTTTCATGGAGAAACAAAAGTGCGTTTTTCAACAATCAACGATGATGAAATTAGGAATTACATTGAGCGGTATCACCCATTTGACAAAGCTGGTGCATACGGTATTCAAGAATGGATTGGCTATATTGGAATAGAATATATTGAAGGCAGTTATTTTAACGTTGTCGGTTTGCCAAGCCATGCATTGTACGAAAAATTAACAGAACGCATAAAATAAAAATCATTATATGAAACGATTAAGATTTAGTTTACTACTAGGAATCTTGATGCTTTTCCAGACGACCGCAAAAGCAGATGAAGGCATGTGGATTCCCATGTTGTTAGAGAAATACAACATTGAGGAAATGCAGGAAATGGGTTTTAAACTGACAGCTGAAGACATCTACAGCATTAACCAAAGCAGCATGAAAGATGCCGTAATGATTTTTGGTGGCGGATGTACCGGTGAATTAATCTCAGACCAAGGACTTTTAATCACAAATCATCATTGTGGGTATGGAAGTATTCAAAAGCACAGCAGTTTGGAGAATGATTATTTAACCGACGGATTTTGGGCAATGTCACAAAAGGAAGAACTTGCGAATCCAGGGCTTGAAGTGCGTTTTTTAGTTCGTATGGATGATGTAACTGAGGCCGTCTTAAAAGATGTTACTCCTAATATGACAGAAAAAAACCGCCAAATACTGATTGACAAAAATATAAATAGCCTAATTGAAGAAAACGGAAAAGACAACGATTATGAAATTCGTATCAAGCCGTTTTTTCATGGCAATCAATACTTTATGTCTTTAAACAAAGTGTATAAAGACATTCGTCTCGTTGGCGCTCCCCCTTCTGCAATCGGCAAATTCGGTGGAGATACAGATAACTGGATGTGGCCACGTCATACCGGAGACTTTTCGCTATTTCGCATTTATACTGCCCCAGACGGCAGTCCTGCAGAATATTCCGAATTAAATGTACCAATGCAAGCCGAGCGACATTTTCCCATTTCACTGAAAGGCATTGAGCCCGGCGATTTCACCATGGTATTCGGCTATCCCGGCAGTACTGAGCAATATGTACCGAGTTACAAAATTGACATGACAAGTAACGTGAATAATCCGGTACGTATCGCCATGCGAACACGTGTTTTAGATGTAATGAAAGCCTCTATGGAATCTGACCCGTTAATTCGCATCCAATATGCAACAAAAGCAGCACGAGTTTCTAACGGATGGAAAAAATGGAAAGGAGAAAACCGCGGATTAAAACGTATGAATGCCATTGAACGCAAACAAGGTGAAGAAGCTGAATTTAAAGCATGGGCAGAAAACGGCAAATATGACGGATTAATTGAAATGTACGAAACTGAATACAATGCACTTATCCCAACCGAACGCATTATGACAGCTGTTGTTGAGGCACTAAACGGCATGGAACTTATCAATCTGGCATCATCATGTCGGGGATTAATCCATTATTCAAAAAATGATGCCCCCGAAGAGCGCATTCAAACCACCGTAGAAAATTTAGAGTCCAAAGCAAAAGGATTTTACAAAAACTATCATCAAGCAACTGCAAAAGCCATCACAAAAACGTTGATTGAGTATTATATGCAGGAAATTGACCAAGCTTATTGGCCGGAAAGCTTACTTGATATTGAGAAAAAAGGCTTAGACAAAAGCATCGACAAGATATTTAAAAAATCGCTGCTTGCAAATGAAGAAGATTTCATGGATTTCTTATCTGTTTACAAAGGCAAATACAAGAAATTGGAAAAAGATCCGGTTTATACCTTGTATCAAGAATTTGTTGAAATTTATCTTGCTGATTTGAGCCCTGTTTATAATACGCATCATGTTGTTATCGATAGCCTTGACAGGGTTTATATGAAAGCTCAAATGGAGTTCAGAAAAGACAAAATCTTTTATCCTGATGCGAACTTCACTTTACGGGTCGGTTACGGACAAATCGACCATTATTTTCCCCGCGATGCTGTAAAATACAAATATTTCACAACGCTAGAAGGAATACTGGAAAAAGACAATCCGGAAATTTATGATTATGATGTTCCGGATAAATTGAGAGAATTATACGAAACGAAAGATTTTGGTCAATATGCCGATGAAGATGGACAAATACATGTTTGTTTCATTGCAACAAATCACACTACAGGTGGAAATTCTGGTTCGCCGGTAATTGATGCAGAGGGCAATTTAATCGGCATCAACTTTGACCGTAACTGGGAAGGTACGATGAGCGATTTAATGTACGATCCCGACATGTGTCGAAACATTAGTTTGGATATGCGCTATGCATTATTTATCATTGACAAACTTGCTGGCGCCACACATTTAATTAACGAAATGACCATAATACGGTAAACAAATAAAATCAGTAAATCATTTAACAAAATATTATTATGATAAACAAAGTTATTCTACTGGGTAACATAGGAAAAGACCCTGATGTAAATTATATTCAACCCGATGTTGCAGTGGCAAAATTCCCGCTTGCAACTGATGAATCATTTAAACGGAAAGACGGTGAGTGGGAAAACCGTTCGACCTGGCATAAAATTGTCACCTGGCGTTATACTGCACAATATGCAGAAAAAAATATCCGTAAAGGACAATTGGTTTATGTTGAGGGCAAAATCCAAACTCGTAAATACGAAGATAAAAATGGGCAAGAGCGTTATATCACTGAAATTGTAGCCCATACTGTACGTATTTTGAATAAACGCGATGGGACGGATAGCAACTCAAGCAACACTCCGCAAGAAAATACCCAAAGCAATAATGCAGTGCAATACGATAAACCAAAAAACGAATCCAATCCGGTTGAAAATGAAGACCCGTTTACTGCAGATGATGGTGCTGAGGATGATGGATTACCATTTTAATTAAAAACAAACATGGAAATTATTATTGGTATTGCAGCAGTTATTTTGCTTTTATTCTTTTCTGCCCTAATTTCGGGCTCTGAGGTTGCCTATTTTTCGTTAACCGGAACAAATAAGCAAACCTTATTAGAAAAAAACACAAAATCCTCGAAAATTGCATTGGAGCTTTTGCGTAAGCCGGAAAAGCTATTGGCGACGATTCTTGTTGCGAATAATTTCATTAATGTTGCAATCATTATCATATCAACATATATTACGCAACCTTTGCTTACTGCGATACAATCAACAGCATTACAATTTATCATACAAATTGTCGCATTAACTTTTTTGCTTTTATTGTTTGGCGAGCTAATTCCCAAGGTTTATGCCAATCAATTTTCCATGAAGCATGCTTTACGAATGGCGCGCCATTTAAATTTTGCAAGCAAAATATTTTCCCCCCTAAGCTATATTCTAATAAGCAGCACAAATCTCATCAACAAGCGCTTGAGGAAACGGCATCAGAATTTGAGCATGGATGAATTGTCTCACGCAATTGAGATGGCATCAGAGGACTTATCTGAAGAAAGAAACATGCTTGAAGGCATTGTAAAATTCAGCAATATTCAAGTTCGTGAAATCATGCATCCTCGTGTTGATGTTGTAGCGCTGGATATAAAATATGATTTAGACAAAGTCATTTCAATGATTGTTGATTCAGGATATTCCAGAATTCCGGTTTATGAAGAAAATTTTGACCATATTAAAGGGATATTATACATTAAAGATTTACTACCTTATCTGAAAGTGAAGGATAAATCAAGTTTTCCATGGCAAAAGTTAATCCGTGAACACTATTTTGTTCCTGAATTTAAAAAAATCTCAGAATTACTAGAAGAATTTCAACAGAAAAAAATCCACATGGCAATAGTCATTGATGAATATGGTGGCAGTAGCGGATTGGTAACCATGGAGGATATTTTGGAAGAAATTGTTGGAGAAATATCCGATGAATCGGATAATGAAGACCTTCCTTACCGTCAGCAAAAAAATGACATTTGGGAATTCACCGCAAGTGTCAGTTTAAATGATTTTTGCAAAATCATGCAGTGCGATATTGATATTTTTCATGAAATTCGTGGTGATGCTGACTCTCTTGCCGGATTAATATTGGAAATACTTGGAGATATGCCAACAACAGACGAAATCATCCAATTTGCAGGATTTCAATTTAAAGTTACCTCAGTTGACAATCGAAGAATTAAAACAATCGAAGTAAAAAAAGTCCATGAAAAAGAATAATAACACACTGCTTGTCATATTGGCATTGCTTGTTTTCATTGTGAGTTTACCATCCTGTAAAGACAAAAAAACAACTCCAAAACCTTATGCGTATTTCCGTATCGATTTTCCAGAAAAAGCATATAGAAACTATGCTGACGATTGTCCGTTTATGTTTGATTATCCTGAGCAAGCGGCAATTTATCCGGGCGAAGACCCAAATCCTTGCTGGCTAAACATCCATTATCCGGTACATGATGCCACAATTTATTTGACATACAAATCATTAAATGAAAATTTATTTGAGATAACAGAAGATGCCAGAGAATTTGCCTATCAGCATACAGTAAAAGCAGAATCAATCAACGAGTTATCATTTGAAAATGACAGCTTAAATGCATACGGAATTTTGTATAACCTGACAGGTAATGTCGCCTCACCCGTGCAATTTTACATGACAGACAGCACAAATCATTTTTTACGCGGCGCACTCTATTTTAATATGCGACCAAATAAAGATAGCTTGGCACCTGTTATTCAATATATCCGTGAAGACATTGTGCATTTAATGGAAACTACCGCTTGGAAATAATGGATCTCATATATCAAGATACATCCCTACAAATCGCGATTTGCCAACTGACAGATGACACAAATTCTTATGATTTTTTAACAGAATCTGAACATGATGAATTTTCAGCACTACAACATCCCCAACGAAAAAAAGAATTTCTGACAGTTCGCTTTATTTTGCGCAAAATTGGCATTACAAATCCCATCGTTTATAACGGACGAAGTCCTAAATTACTGAGCGATATGCATATTAGCATTTCTCACAATGCCAAGTATGCCGGAATTGCAATTAGCGAAACACCCTGCGGCCTAGACATTGAAAGCATTTCAGAACGAGCACTTCGCGTACAAAACAAATATTTAACTGAAAAAGAAATACAACTTGCAAAAGATGATATTATGCTTCACAATTTATTTTGGTCAGTAAAAGAAGCTGTTTATAAATGGGACAATTCCCATGTAGATTTTCGAGAAACGATTCAGATTCTTGCCCTTGACAAAATAAAACAAACAATTTGTGTTAATACAAATCGCGGAGAAAAAACACTTAGTTACCGACAGATTGATGATACAGATATTGTGAGTTGGATTATTTAGTTTCGAGTAATTTCATTTAGGTAATAGTAGAGACAGACGGCCGTATGTCTCTACTATTACTAAACTAAAAATCTTAATGACAGTTTATTTCATATTCCGATAGGTTGCTTTCCAAACATTTTCAACTTTAATTGTAAAATGATAATTTTCTTTTACATTTCCAGGAAAACGTGTGTCCTTTAAGATTTGATGAGTCCATTGGTTGCTATTAATAATATCCAAATTGAGATACACATTTTCAGGGGTAATGTATTCGACAGAATCAATATTTCCCAAATGATGTGTTAGTAATACATCATTACCTTGATAGCTGTGGGACGAAATGCTTACTGTTTCTCCGGCAGCGATAAAAAACGTATCCTGCTCAACTGCATAAGAATCATGATGCAACACCATGGTAATATCATAATTGGTTTGATTTTCTATGCTTCTAAGAACTACATATTCTTTCTCACAAGAAAGCAAACCCGAGAAAAGCAGCAGTGTGAGAAGATATGGAATCCAACGTTTCATCATTTTTGTTTCTTATTTCTACTAATAAGACGCTCATATATACCTTGACGTTGCGTGAAAAAATTAAAAGTTTTGTTAAAAGATCAGAACAACTGACCTTAAAAAGGTAAAAACTTGGTTTATACCGATTGTGATTCAAAAATTGTATTATATAAGCCTACAAAAAATCACTCAGATTTAAGACTGATACCAAAACAAATAGTATCAAGAAAAAACGTGCAGAATAACAGTTTTGATTGCGAGTTTACAGAAAAACAGTGTGAGTTTGAGTGTGAGTAGAGAGAAAAAAACAGTGTGAGTTTGAGTGTGAGTGATGAGTTTATTAACTCTGTACTTCGATTTCACTTTCAGATCTGTTTTCCTAAGACCATCTATATCGGGTTCATCTTATACCATGTATTAATCGAAATTGCAAGTATAATGCCGATGTAGATTCAACACCGATAGGCGAAGCAAAGTGTAGCATATCGGTAGTTTTGAATCACAATCGGTATTAAATCCGTCTAAGTCAGTTGTTCTGAAGATTTTAAATCGTTGAGACAGACGGGTAATTTTATTTAGGTAGAAAACAGACGGATAATTTCATTTGGTAAATGTAGAGACAGACGGCCGTCTGTCTCTACATTTACCAACCAAATGAAATTACAAAAAATCTTTATTCAATTTCCATCATGACAAAATTCTTAGGGACTCTTTCCCCAACTTTTACATGGATTTTTTTTACTGTCCCAACGTATTCAGCCTGAATTCTGTTATTCATTTTCATTGCTTCAAGTATTAGTACTGGCTGTTCAAATGTCACTTTATCGCCTTTTTTCACCAAAACATCTAGTATTGTACCAGGGATTATTGCTTTTACTTCTTTCATAATTATCTAAATTAAATTGCGACTAACAAAAACTTAAATGCACTATAGGGCACTTCTAAAATGGCGGGATTCCATGTTTTTTATCCGGACCAATTGCCACTTTATTTTCAGAAATTTCTAATGCTCTGAGTAAATGATCGCGTGTTTCTGCAGGTTCAATAACTGCATCCACATATCCTTTAGCTGCAGCAACATAAGGATTTGCAAATTTTTGTTTATAAATATCTACTTTTTCAGCACGCACTTTATCCGGATCATCGGCTTCCATAATTTCTTTACGGAATATAATATTTGCAGCGCCTTCAGGCCCCATTACTGCAATTTCAGCATTTGGCCAAGCGAAAACGAAATCTGCATTCAGATGTCGGCTATTCATTGCAATGTATCCACCACCATATGCTTTTCTAAAGATTACGGTAATTTTTGGGACAGTTGCTTCTGAATAAGCGTAAAGAATTTTTGCACCATGCCTAATTACACCTGCATGTTCTTGATCGGCGCCTGGCAAATATCCTGGAAGATCAACTAATGTTACAACCGGAATACTAAATGCATCGCAATAACGAATAAAACGAGCAGCTTTATCAGATGAATCTACGTCGAGAACTCCTGCAAGATAATTTGGTTGATTTGCTACAAAGCCAACGGTTTCACCGTCGATACGTCCAAATCCGATAATAATATTTTTAGCCCAAAGCTCTTGAACTTCCAGAAAATCGGAATCATCCACCAATGACATAAGGATATCTTTCATGTCATACGGCTCGCGAGGATCTAATGGGACAATTTTTTCGATATTATACTTTTTCTTTGGCGGTTTTGCAGGGAAAACTTTTGCCTTTTGAGTATTATTCCAAGGAATAAATGTACATAGCTTTTTAATTTGCTCAAAACATTCAGTTTCACTGTCGGCAAAAAAGTGGGCGTTTCCTGTTATTTCGGAATGAACACGAGCTCCACCAAGTTCTTCCATGCTAATTTCCTCTCCGAGCACCGTTTTTATAACACTAGGGCCGGTAATAAACATTTTAGAAATTTTATCCACTACAAAAACAAAATCAGTGAGTGCTGGGCTATAAACAGCACCACCTGCACACGGTCCAAGAATAACTGAAATTTGAGGGATTACACCGGAAGCTTGTGTATTTCTAAAGAAAATTTCGCCATATCCTGCTAAGGAATTTACGCCTTCTTGAATACGGGCACCACCAGAATCATTAATTCCGATCAAAGGCACTCTCATTTTAAGCGCATGATCCATGATTTTAGTAATTTTCCGTGCGTGCATTAATCCCAAAGACCCACCTGCAACGGTAAAGTCCTGAGCAAAAATACAAACCGGGCTGCCATACATTGTTCCTGTACCAATAACAACTCCATCACCGGCAAGAATTTTACGATCCATACCAAATTCACGCGCATCATGCTCAACAAAGAGGTCATACTCGTGAAAAGATTCATTGTCCAACAGAGACGTGATTCGTTCCCTAGCTGTCAATTTACCCATCGCGACCTGTTTTTTAATCGCCTGATCTCCACCACCCTTTTGGGCGTCGAGTCTTCTTTTTATGAGTTCCAGAGTTTTGTCATTTTCTCCCATGGTTTATCAATTTTGATTTAAAAAGCTAAATTATAAAATATAATCTGTTTTGAGCAAATAATTTTGAGAAACTATTTCGGAGCGAAGCGTAATAAGGCAACACCAATGACTCCATAAATCATATTTGGGATCCATACAGCAATACTCGGCGATATAGAACCACTTAGAGCAAAAGAATCTGCAAACTGCATAAACAATATGTAAGTAAAACTCAGCAAAATGCCCAACCCTATTTGTAAACCAATTCCCCCCCGCACTTTTTTTGCAGATAATACAACCGCAAGTAAGGTTAGAATAAAGGTTGAAAATGGATAGGCAACTCGTCGGTGTTTCTCAAGCAACGAATTCGTTATATCAGAGGTTCCTCGGATACGCTGCATTTCGATATAATCATCCAATTCATTGTGAGTCATTGCAGTAACCAAATCAAGCTCTTGAGTAAAATCATCGGGGCTAATATTTATTAAGGTATCTAAGTACATTCCTGATTCAATCTTTTGTCCTAAATCATCAAAACGCCGAATTTTATATTCTTCTAATGTCCATTTGTTATCGGTGGTATCCCAAATAATACGATTTGCACTCAATCGAGACACAAGCTTGTCATTTTCAATACTTTCCATTGTAAAACTGTATCCGGTTTGTCGATTTATATTAAAGCTTTCAAGATAAATGTAAAAGCCTGGTTCAATTTGTTTATGAACATTCGACTCACTTGATTTGTGGGATCCTTTTAAATAAACTGATTGAAAATCCAGTCGCCCTTTATTTGCTTCAGGGATAACATAATATCCGAGCACAAAATTAAACCCAGTGATAATAACTGCCCCAATTATAAAAGGGAATAATATACGTCGGAAACTAATTCCAGAGCTAAGCATTGCAATTATCTCAGAGGCATAAGCCATTTTCGAGGTAAAGAAAATGACAGCAATAAAGACAAATAAACTACTAAATAAATTTGCAAAATAGGGAATGAAATTCAGATAATAATCAAAAAGAATGACCTTAAGTGATGCACTATTTTCAATAAAATCATCAATTTTTTCTGATGCATCAAAGACTACTGCAATGGCGAGTATCAGACCAATTGCAAAAAAGTAAGTGCTCAAGAATTTTTTAATGATATAGGTATCAATTCGCTTCACTTATAATCTTTGTTTTAATTTCGGTAAGATAGCATTTTTCCATTGATTAAAATCGCCATCGATAATTTTCTGTCTAGCTTGTCGAACAAGTTCAAGGTAAAATGCCAGATTATGTATGCTTGCAATTTGCGGACCAAGATATTCGTTTGAGTGGATTAAATGTCTTAAATACGCTTTGGAATATTTATAATCAACATATGAAGTACCATTCGGATCAATTGGGGAAAAATCATCTTCCCATTTTTTATTTTTGATATTAATTATGCCTTCGCTGGTGAATAGCATTCCATTTCTACCGTTACGGGTTGGCATTACGCAATCGAACATATCCACGCCACGAGCTATTCCCTCAATGATATTTTCAGGAGTTCCGACCCCCATTAAATACCTTGGTTTTTCCTTTGGCAGGATATCATTGACAACATCAATCATATCATACATCATGTGATGCGGTTCTCCAACTGACAGTCCACCGATTGCATAACCAGCAGCATCATAAGACGAGATAACTTTAGCAGATTCTTTCCGTAAATTTTCAAAAACAGAGCCCTGCACAATCGGAAAATAATGCTGATTAAATCCGTATTTCGGTTGAGTGTTTTTATAGTGAGTAAATCCTCGATCTAACCAGCGATGTGTCATTTCCATGGATTTTTTGGCATAATCGTATTCACAGGGATAAGGCGTACATTCATCCAAAGCCATCATAATATCAGAGCCAATACTGCGTTGAATTTCAACCACATTTTCGGGAGTAAATAAATGTTTTGACCCATCAATATGCGATTTAAACATTGCCCCCTCTTCTGACAACTTTCGATTTGCAGACAAAGAAAACACTTGATATCCTCCGCTATCGGTAAGAATCGGACCATCCCATGTATTGAATTTATGCAGTCCACCTGCTTTTTCAATGATATCAATTCCGGGACGTAAATACAAATGGTACGTATTTCCGAGAATAATTTTCGCTTTGATATCTTCTTTTAGGAAAGTGAAATCAACAGCTTTAACGCTGCCAACGGTTCCTACCGGCATGAAAATTGGGGTTTGCACCAACCCATGTCCTGTTTCCAGAACTCCAGCCCTTGCATTTGTATTCTGATCTACTTTTTCAAGCTTAAAACTCATGATTCAATCTTTGCGACAAAAGTAATAAAAAGATAGGAGTCGTAAGTGCTTTTATCTTTATTGATATTATATGATCGGGATGACATCAAACAAAGACAGGAATTGAAAAAAATCAACTCCTGTCTTAAAAATGAAAAGCAATAAACTAATACACAACAGTTACAATACCGGTTTTAGGATCGGAACCATTAAAAAGGTTGACGATATAAACGTAGCTTCCGGTTGGAACAGATTTTCCTTCAGTTGTAGTTCCATCCCAAGGCTCAGAACCTGGTTGTCCAGTGTAAAGCGCTTGTCCCCATCGGTTAAACACTTGCACATAATAATTATTGAACAAATCAAGATTTTCAATAATCCATGTATCATTATTATTATCACCATTTGGAGTAAACGCATCAGGAATTCTCAAACATTCTTCAGGAACATCCATAAGAGTAATGGTTTCCAAATCCAATTCGCATCCGTTATCATCTTGAACAATGATTTCATAAGAACCCTCGTACAATCCATCGAAGTATGGTAAACTTGCTGTTGCCATATCCCAAATATAGACATACGGTTCAGTTCCTCCAACAACTTCCAGTTCAATATAACCATCGTTATTTCCAATGCAGCTTGGATTTGTTGACATATAATCAACCATTAACGGAGCAGGCTCTTGAATAGCTACCATTGTATCAGTCACACAAGCATTTGCATCCGTAATTATCAGTGAATAGAAACCTTCTGGCAGATTAAAAATTGCTGTATCATTAGAGATCTCATCTTCGGCTAACCATTCATACACGTAAGGAGCAGTTCCTCCGTGTGCTAAGGCTCTGATTGAACCATTATTATCACCATAACAAGTAATATTTTCTTTATGCAACATCATTTGTAAAGGAGATTCTGGTTGTCCAACAAATACACTATCATTAATTGAACAATTATGTGCATCTTGAACCAAAACATGGTACCATCCAGACTGTAAATCGGTTATCGTATCATTTGATCCAACACCATCCCAGATATATGCATATGGGGCAGTACCTCCTGCCGCATTTACAATAACTTGACCATCTGTTCCATTAAAACAAGCGATAGTATTCACATCAAAACTTGGAACAATTGGGTTCGGTTCTATGATATGAAATGAATTGGAACCAACACAACCCCAATCATCCGTAATTTGAACATTATAAATTCCCGAGGAAAGATTCTCGATACGATCATTTGTTGAACCAACAGGATTCCAGAAATATTCAAATGGTTGTGCTCCGTTATTACATTGTGCACTTAAGGCAGCATTAGATTCGCCAAAACATGTAATTGGAATATCCTCATTAATTGTAACTGACAAGCTGCCCATTGTATTAATTACCATGGTTGCCTGTGATGAACATCCTAGCGCATCCTGAACATTTACAGTATAGGTGCCTTGTCCTAATCCTGATAATGTTGAACCAGTAACCGTTGGATAGCCATCCCATGAATAGATATAACCACCATTTCCACCGGTAACAGAAACATTACATGATCCTGGAGTCATTCCGCATTGTACGTTTGTTGGATTTTCATTAATCACCAGTTCATCTGGCTCCTGAACAGTAATTGTTTCAGAAACAGTACATCCATTCTGATCTTCAGCAGTAACAATATAAGTACCTCCTGCAACATTTGGTAAGACAGGCAAAGTACTTGTAGAGCCAACCCATGAATAGCTGTATGATGAACCAATACCACCAGAAGCCCCAACGGTAATGCTTCCATCTCCAGATCCATAACAGGTTACATTTTCAACATCATAAACAGTTAAACTCATTTGCGATGGTTGATCAATCGTAACATTTACAACATCTGTACATCCCAATCCATCTGTTACTTGAACAGAATAGTTTCCAGGACATAATGCATTTGCCGTTGCTGTTGTTTGATTCATCGGATCATTCCAAGCATAAATGAAGTTGTTATCTCCACCTGAAGCACTAACTACAGCAGAGCCATTACAATCACCATAACATAAAACATCAGAACTATTTGTAATACTAGCAACTACAGCAGGATTTTCATCGATAACCACACTCGTAATTGCCTCACACATGTTGCCGTCATAAACAGTAACCGTATAAGTATTTGCAGATAAACTATTTGCAGTTGCAATGGTTTGAGAATTGCTCCACAAATATGTATATGATCCTGTTCCACCGCCCGGAGTCACTGTCGCAGATCCATCTGAACCTCCATTACAAGTAACATCTGAGCTTGATGAAATGCTAGCCGTTACAACAGGATTTTCACTGATGGTTACACCGCTATATGCTTCACACATATTACCATCGTAAACAGTAACATCGTATGAACCTGCAAATAAATTATTTGCTGTCGCAGTTGTCTGTCCATCACTCCATAAGTAAGTATAACTTCCGTTACCTCCGCCTGGAGTAACTGTTGCAGAACCGTCGGAGCCACCATTACAAGTAACATCCGAACTTGATGCAATGTTAGCAGTTACAGCAGAGTTTTCACTAATGGTTACATTGCTATATGCTTCACACATATTACCATCGTAAACAGTAACATCGTATGAACCTGCAGATAAATTATTTGCTATCGCACTTGTCTGTCCATCACTCCATAAGTAAGTATAACTTCCGTCACCTCCACCAGGAGTAACTATCGCAGAGCCATCTGAACCTCCATTGCATGTTACATCAGCATCAACCGTAGTAGATGCAGTAACTGCTGGGTTTTCTGAGATAGTCACACTTGCATAGGCTTCACACATGTTTCCGTCATAAACAGTCACATCATAAGAACCTGCGGATAAGCTAATTGCTGTCGCAGTTGTCTGTCCATCACTCCATAAGTAAGTATAACTTCCGTCACCTCCACCAGGAGTAACTATCGCAGAGCCATCTGAACCTCCATTGCATGTTACATCTGAGCTTGATGAAATGCTAGCAATTACAGCAGAATTTTCACTAATTGTGATGCTTGTAGTTGCTTCACACATATTACCATCATAAACAGTTACAAAGTATGTTCCTGCTGATAAGTTATTTGCTGTAGATGTTGTCTGTCCATCACTCCATAAGTAAGTATAACTTCCATCACCTCCGCCTGGAGTAACAGTAGCAGAGCCATCTGAACCTCCATTACAAGTAACATCTGAGCTTGATGAAATGCTAGCCGTTACAACAGGATTTTCACTAATGGTTACATTGCTATATGCTTCACACATATTACCATCGTAAACAGTAACATCGTATGAACCTGCAGATAAATTATTTGCTGTCGCAGTTGTCTGTCCATCACTCCATAAGTAAGTATAACTTCCGTTACCTCCGCCTGGAGTAACTGTAGCAGAGCCATCTGAGTCTCCATTACAACTTACATCTGTACTAGATGCAATTGATGCATTAACTGCTGGATTTTCATTAATCGTTACAGTCGTTTCCGCAGTACAACTATTACCGTCAGTTACAGTAACAGAGTGAATTCCTGCACATAAATTAATTGCTGTGAGACTTGCCTGACCATCATCCCAAATCTGAGAGAAAGATGCAGTACCACCACTTGGGTTGATTGTAGCTTCTCCATCGCAATCACCATTACAAGTGACATCCACTGTACTCACAACGCTAACACTAACAGCAGTATTCTCATTGATTGTAATACTTGCTGTTTCTTGAGCGCCATTTGTATCTTCAACTGTAACTTGATATGTTCCTGCACATAGATTTATTGCTGTTTGTGTACTTTGACCATCACTCCAAGTATAGGTATATGGACCAACACCACCAGTAGGAGTCACAGTTGCCAAACCGTCACAATCTCCATAACATGTAACATCAGTACCCACGATACTGAGTGTTAATGCAACAGGCTCATCAATAACTACATTTGCTGTAGCAGAACAACCATTACCATCATAAACTGTTACAGTATAAGACCCAGCACACAATCCAGTTGCTGTTGCAGTATTCTGTGCATCACTCCATAAATAAGTATATGTTCCATCACCACCTCCAGCAAGTACCGTAGCATCTCCATCACAAACTCCGGCAATGGTAGCATCATTAAATGCACTTATTGAAGCAGTTACTGTAGGATTTTCATTGATTGTCACTGAAGTTTCAGCAGAACATAAATTTCCATCATAAACAGTTACTGAATAAGTTCCTGCACATAAACCTGAGATAGAAGCTGTTGTTTCACCATTACTCCAATCATAAATATATGATCCATCACCACCATTTCCTAAGGCAGTAGCACTTCCATCACAGTCTCCATTACAAGTAACATCCGAACTTGATACAATGTTAGCAGTTACAGCAGAGTTTTCACTAATGGTTACACTGGAATATGCTTCACACATGTTGCCATCGTAAACAGTAACATCGTATGTGCCTGCTGTAAGTCCAGTTATTGTTGATGTCGTTGCAGTATTGCTCCACAAGTAAGTGTATGTTCCGGCACCACCACCTGCTGTTACGGTTGCGGCTCCATCGGAACCACCGTTACAAGTGACATCGTCATCAACGGTAGTGGATGCAGTTACAACAATATTTTCACTGATGGTTACACTGGCATAAGCTTCACACATGTTGCCATCGTAAACAGTAACATCGTATGTACCTGCTGTAAGTCCAGTTATTGTTGCTGTGGTTGCAGCATTACTCCATAGGTAAGTGTATGTTCCATCGCCACCACCTGCTGTTACGGTTGCGGCTCCATCGGAACCACCGTTACAAGTGACATCGTCATCAACAGTAGTGGATGCAGTTACAACAGTATTTTCACTGATGGTTACACTGGAATAAGCTTCGCACATGTTGCCATCGTAAACAGTAACATCGTATGTGCCTGCTGTTAAACCAGTTATTGTTGATGTCGTTGCAGCATTACTCCATAAGTAAGTGTATGTTCCGGTTCCACCACCTGCTGTTA
>JAYEFQ010000139.1:0-9019 GCA_034658655.1 Bacteroidota bacterium | reverse complement strand
ATCCGGCAAGTAAAAAAGGTATCGAATTACTTCTTGATATTGACCATGAGCTCCCCAGATTTGCAATGATTGATCCCGTAAAGCTTCGCCAAATTCTTGCCAACTTGTTAAGCAATGCCTTAAAGTTTACAGAAAAAGGTGAAATTGAGCTAAAAGCCTCTTTGCTGAAAAAGGAAGGCATGCGTGGACAAATAAAGTTTTCAGTGCGGGATACAGGAATCGGTATTTCAGATGCTCAGAAACGAAAGCTATTTAAAGCATTCTCCCAGGCAGATAGTTCAACAACGCGTAAATACGGTGGAACCGGCCTCGGCTTGGTTATTGCAGATCAACTGGCACAGAAAATGGGTGGAAAACTTGAAGTTGAATCTGTGCAAGGTGAAGGCAGCGAATTTTATTTTACAATTGAAACAGAACTAAAGGTAGGTGAAAAATTAAAAGAAGCTGATATCAGCAATATCAAAAGATGTCTTGTTATTGATGATAATGAGAATAACAGAACAATTATGGAGCATATTCTGGCGAAATGGGGCATTGAATGCGTTACCTGTGATAACGGGTTTGAATCCCTTAAAATTATCGAGGAAAGTAAGGCTTTTAATGTTATTGTCTGTGATTATCATATGCCATACATAGATGGTCTTGAAACGGTAAGAATGATACGCGAAAAATTGGAACTCCCTCCTGAAAAGCAGCCGGTAATTCTTCTCCACTCATCAACGGATGATGCCGAATTGCAGGCTAGATGTAAAGAGCTGGGTATTTATTTCAGGCTCACCAAACCGGTTAAACAGGATGAGCTTTTCAACTGTTTTGCAAATATCCAAAAGGGCTCATTTGAAGAAGAAATAAACACAAAAGCAGAAACGAATGAAAAAGAAATCATAGCCGAAAATATTGAGAAAGAATCTTATAAAATTCTCATTGCAGAGGATAATCCTAATAATATGCTTTTTATTAATACACTTATAAAACAAATCCTTCCCGGAGCGAAAATAATTGAAGCCGGCAATGGAAAAGAAGCGTTTGAGAAAATCACAAATCTACAACCGGATATTGTTTTTATGGATGTGCAAATGCCGGAAATGGATGGAAATGAAGCCACCTCACAATTGCGTAAGTATGAAACTGAAGAAAAAGTAACTCGTACCGTCGTTGTAGGACTTACCGCCGGAGCCTTAAAACATGAAAAGGATAACTCTTTAGAAAGTGGTATGGATGATTTTTTAACCAAACCGGTGGAAACCGATAAACTAAAAGCAATATTGAATAAATATTTAAAAAAAGGAGGATCCCCTGAGGATGATAAAAATTCATTAATAAGCAGGAAAGTACATTTCAACAGAGAAGAACTTTTTGAAATGATAAGTCGTGATAGGGATACGCTGGATAAATTAATTTCAATTTTTATAGAAGAAACTAAAAAAAGAATAAGCAAGTTGGAACCATTATTGGAAAACAATTCTTTTGAAGAGGCTTCAAAAATAGTCCATTCCATGAAAGGTTCGTCTGCTAATATGAGATGTGAAATTTTCTCAGACCTTACAAAACAAATAGAAAGCGAAATTCATGCAGAAGATGCAGAAGCCGCAGGTAAAACTTTTAATGAGATAAAAAATGAATGGAATATATTACTGCCTATTCTAAAGCAAAACATTTCAGGGTAAAACTTCATAAAGCCTAAATCTATTGTCGTGACTATGCACTTTAAGCCAGATTTATTGGTATTTATGAAGGTGAGATGATGAACTTCCGTTAAAACAAGAAAATTTTTCATATCTTCTCATATTATCCTTAAATCCGCAAGGATTATCATAAATTATTGTTTAATCACTTTTTTTGTGATCACTGATTCATCAGCTGTAACAACTTTCAAAATGTAAGTTCCTTTTGGAAAATTGCTCATTTCAACACTTGAGGTATAACCATTTGTATCAAACGATGTAATAACTTGTCCTGCATTATTCATCAACATAATGTGTAAGCTAGAAGACGAATTATGACTTATATTCAAAGTGTTTACTACCGGATTAGGATAAACATCCAATTCAATTTCATTATTAGATTCAAAGCTAACACTAAGCATATCAAATGTCTCATAACGACCATCAAAATCAGTTTGTTTTAATCTGTAGTATGAAGTTCCATTCAATGGGCTATAGTCAGTATATTCATAATATCTTTCAGTTGTTGAATTTCCTGCACCTACAACTTGAGCAATATCTTCCCATTTTTGACCGTCTTCAGAACGCTGGATTGTAAAGTAATCGTTGTTTGTTTCACTTGCAGTTGACCATTCGATAGTAACCTCAGATTCGAAACTATACACATCAAAGCTCAACAATTCAATTGGAAGTAAAGAAGGATCTGCTTTAATTAACACAAATTGACGTTGAGCAAAACCACCTTCAGTATAAAAGAAAGCTATAGAGTCTGCAAAATTTCTATAAATATCTTGAATACGCCAGACATTATTTGAATCATCACGATAAGCCAAACCTAAAGAATCGTTGATAGTAACATCAATTTCTGAATTTAGTTTTTTAGTGTAACGAAAGGTTGATTCGCGATTACCTATAATAAAAACCCCAAAATATTCTGTACCAACCACTTCGTTAATATCTAAATTTTCTGTTTCAACTGAGCTAGGTGCAACATTCACTTTATAAATATGGACACCATCAGGATTTCCATCAAAATCAGAAACCATTACTAAATTATCTTCAGAAATCAAACTTAAATCATTTCCACCATATGTAGAAACACTCACATCGCCAACTGGAGCAGTACTTGTAACAACTGAAGTTCCATTGACATTCCCAGGGTAACTTCCTGTTAAATCTTCAAGCACATTTGAACTTAGTTCATTAAACTGATAATATGATAGAAGACCTGTTTCATTAACATTCAATGTTTCAGTCATAAAATCACGAATTTCATCTTGATTTAAGGCACGGTTCCAAATAGAAATTTCATCCACATCACCATTAAAATAGCGACCTCCACCGTATGCAGCCCAATTTCCGATTGTTGTGGTAAAGTCAGATTCAAAAGAGCGAATGTTTCCACTACGGTTTTTATGACCTTCCTCAATTCCATTAATATAAAATCTCATTACCGAACCATCATAAGTTCCAGCAAAATGTATCCATTCACCTTCAGCCATTTGAGTGTTTGACCATATAAATTGACGACCATTTTCTAATTCAAGTGCAAACTCTAACTTCTTATTATTTCTATCATGTTGAAGCCAGAATTGACCTTGATCTGAGCTACTTTCTTTATTAATAGTAACTACATTTGCCCAATTGTCACCTTCCTTAGGATCGATATTCCATTTCATCCAACCCATTACAGTAAATTGGTCTTGAAAATTAAAATCAACTGTTCCGACTTCAACTGCATCATCGTTTCCATCAAAACGAAACGCATTGCTTGCACCTTGTGCAAAGCTTGTAAAGCTTAATATTGTCAGAGTAATTGTGGCTAGTAACATTTTCATAATAGTGGCGTTTTATTGTTATCTGTTACAAATATATGGTCTGAGGCGGCGGTTTAAAACTTTCTTTGATGAATAGCCTATAGAAATTGATGAATATCAGAAATTATAAGATGAATGCATGTTAGTCAATACAGGTTATACATCACGTATGAGGAAAATAAAATAGGATCTCATCATTAAACATGCTAAAATAATCTGTAAATGCTTATCAATTTTAATAAACAATAAGTCTTTCAGTAAACATTTGTCCATTACATGAAATTTTAAGCATATATATTCCCTGTTCCCAATTTTTGGTTAAAACACATGTTGATTTTTGAATTGATTGTTGAATTATACATTTTCCTTGCGCCGTATATATCTCAATGCGACAAGCTTGATTTAAATTTGTATCATCAAAACGAATTGTAAATTTTTCGCGTGTAGGATTTGGAAAAACCTCAAGTGTAGTGTGTCGTTTACTCTTTGCTAAATCTGTGTAAACATAATAACAAACATTATAATCATCGTGCTGATACAAAAGAGTATCATTATGCGAATAGCACAACAATTCATACGCATTTCCGCCCATGAGCGTAGCTTCATAATGTAGTAATCCACTTAAGCTTCCAATACCTTCAATCCAAAATTCTGTGGCATCCGGCAAGGTATCTTCACCCAAAACAGGATTCAAATGATACAAATTCCGCAAATTACCATTGATGGATATTTCTGATTTTTCACTTAATAGAAATCGCATGGTATCCAAATAAATTTCATCACTATATCCACTAATTCCATATACTGTCACCACATCATTTTCGCTTAAATTAAAATCATACAATAGTCTGTCGCCCGTTGTATCTGTTCTAAAGAACACTTTTCCATCCATAGTTTCTCGCAAATATCCATAAGGCAAACTATTTGACTGAGATTCATTTGTTGATCGAAAAAGCTTTCGGTAATGCATGCTTTCAATTGTTGTATCCGCTTGTAAACTGAATGTTTCTGTTGTTATTGTAAAAGATGGCAAACGATGGTTTAAAACGCTCCACACCTTTGTTGTATCAATAAAACTTTGAGACATGGCACTTAGTGAAATCAAGGCAATAAACATTGAAAAGCCCGTACGTTTTATCATCATTTGCATATATTTCTCTATTCGCATTTTAATCTAATATGTGTTAAGTTAGAGTTCCCATACCTTCAGTGGGATATATTTCGCACCGCCAGCTTGTAATTTTGATTCAAATAAGACAAATTCCTGCACTGCCAAATCTGTATTTGGCAAATTCACTGAAAGCATATGCGCTTTTGGCGAATATTTAAATCGACTTAATGTTATATGCGGAATTGGCTGCCGCTCAAGGTCTTTATCAAGCAAAGCTTTCGCTAGCATCAAATTCAATCGACTAAAATCTTTGTGTTTATGAAAGCGCAACCATAGCATACGGGGACGAGCAGCCGGCATAAAAGTAAAACGCTCAACACGTAATTGAAAGGGATGGAATGATTGCAAAATTTTAGATATTTTTGTTTCCAATGTAGGAATTATATCCACTTCAACATCCCCAATAAACAAACAGGTAACATGCCAATTCTCGGGCTTAACCCAACGCAAATCCATACTTGCATTGGTTTCAACAAAATGCTGCAACAATTCATTATGCACGGCATCTGGACGTACTCCGAGAAAAAGTCGTTTTACTGGTTTTTCCATTGATTTATATGATTTTTTTCTAGTTTGTACTTATCTTTGGGCTTATTCTCATCTATCGGCACACCTATAGGAATAATATTCAAGGGCATTAAATGATTAGGAATATGGCAAGCGTCAATTATCGGCAACATTCGTTCTTCATAGGGATACAAAGCTGTCCAAACTGCACGCACAATTTCCTGTAAATCTTGCATTTCTACTTTATCAGAACGAAAATATCGCACTGATTTACGCTCGTAAATTTGCTTAAGGATTGGATTCATGTTTTGGTTTCTTTTTAGCGTTTGAAAAGATAGGTTTTCTCAATAAAGTTAATATCATTCCTGTAGGACAAAAATAACGACACCACGGCTTGGAAATAAATACGGAAAGTACAATCATAAAAGCTGCCAATATCAAGACAAACAAAGAAGCTGCTCTGATTTGAAACATGCTAAATGGCTCCATATCACCAAGCGGAACGCCTAACCCAATGAGCAACAAGACAATAACAACCAGCAAAATGGCAAAACGCATCCATTGAAAAATAGGTTTAACTGCTTTAGGGATACTGAATTTGTGTTTAGGATTAATTTTTCCAGCCAGTTCTTGCATTGCACCAAAAGGACAAACGTAAGAACAATAAAACGATCGTTGTGTAAACAATGGCAAGCTAACTGAAAACACGAGCATAGCAAAGAGTGCCACTTGCATTTTCAACATAATGCCATTTAATATCCATGAATGGAAAATTGAAAGTGAAAGGAAATATCCACACCAAAATCCAAGCACGCCAACTGATAGAATGAGTAGAATAATTCGTGTTTTTCTCAAATATTTTGGATAGAAAAAATGCAAGAGAGCGAAAACCAGAAATAAAAGGGCAGCTAGATTTTTCAACAACCATACTGTTTCAAATTTCCTTGATGACTCTTGATAGGAAGCAATTTCAGACAACATGCTTTTCATGTCGGTAGATATTGCATTACAGCTCATTGTAGCACCAGAAATCATATCGGGAGTTTCCTCCATAATTTGACCCACACTTTTCCCGATAAACTGTTCGTAAAAACCATCACGGGCAATCCAATTCATGTATGATGGCGTTTCCTGATGATTCAATACTTCAACTCCCAACACAGTATAATCATTCGACAAAATCAGTGCAAAATCAATCACCCCAGCATACCCACGAGTTTGTTCGGTTAAGTCAGTGGAAAACAATACAAAACCGCTTTGTCCCTCCCGATTATATATGCTACAAATATTCTCTGCAGTATCAGGGATCACACTGAGTTTACCCTCAAAATAGGTATGTAAAAACTCCACAGAATGGCCAGCCTCTTCAATTGATTTTAAGTTTCCATGAGGATTTCCTCTCCACGACAAAACCCAAACGATTCCAATTAAAATAACGATTTGTAATATCCTTACAACTGATTTTTTCATTGCCTAAGTATTTAATCATCAAATCCCTGAATAACAAATACGGCCGGGCGTTTATGTAAATCAGGTTTATCTATTTTTCTCCATTGCTCAATCCGTAAAGTTCGTATATACGCCTGTGGAGCAGAAATATCACAAGCCACACAGAGCCATGTTTTCGGATTTAAAGTTTGCAATAAAGATTTCATAAAATCTACATTTCGATATGGAGTTTCCATAAGGATATGTGATGATTTCTCCTGTTTTGATTTGCTTTCAATATCACGCATTGCTCGATTTCTGTCGTGATGTCTTACTGGCAGATATCCGTGAAAACTAAAACGCTGTCCGTTTAAACCGCTTGCAATTAAACCTAAAAGCATAGATGAAGGGCCTGCATGTGGAATTACTTCAATCCCATCCTGATGTGCTTGCAAAACCAATTGATTTCCGGGATCTGCAATGCCTGGCAAACCAGCATCTGATATCACGCCAACATCTCTCCCATTTCGCAGCCATTGCAGTGCTTTCATGCTTTCTTGTGCTGAAATATTTTTATGCATTTCAAGAAATTGCAAGCTGTCGATATCAATTGTCTTATCAATTGATTTAATAAAACGGCGTACTGTGCGTAAATTTTCAACAACAAAATATTGAAGTTCTTGAATCAGTACCTTCACTTCTTGAGGAATCCCCTCTTCTCCACCGATTTCACAAATGCGATTAGGTATTAAATGTAATTTTCCGGACATTGTCATATTGTACAAAGGTAAAAAAAGCTGGCAATTTTTACTTTCTTGCCAATTTTTAGCTTTTTTACAATCTTTTTTTACCTTTACAACAACCAAAATATAACGTTTTGAAAGTTCGATTTCTCGGAACAGGAACATCACAAGGAGTACCCGTAATCGGTTGCCACTGTAAGGTTTGCCAATCATCAGATCCTCGGGATAAACGATTGCGGAGTTCTATCCTTATCCAATATCAAAAGAAAAACATTATTATTGACACAGGGCCAGATTTCCGGCAACAAATGTTAAATGCGGATTTAATGAAAATTGACGCGGTGCTTTATACACACGAACATCGCGACCATATTGCCGGCATGGATGATTTACGCTCCTTTAATTTCATGACAAAAATGCCTATTGAGCTGTATGCAGAAAAGCAGGTGCAAAACGCCTTGAAGACAGTATTTCCTTATGTTTTTTCAGACAATAAATATCCCGGTGTCCCGGATGTCAATCTTCATAATATAGATGAAAACCCTTTTACAATTGAAGGGATTCAAATTATTCCAATTCGAGTTATGCATTATCGTCTCCCAATTTTGGGGTTTCGTATAGGAAATTTCACCTACATTACCGATGCAAAATACATTTCTCCAGAAGAGAAAAAAAAGATTATCGGCTCAAAAGTCATTGTAATTAATGCATTAAGGAAACAATCACACATCTCCCACTTTTCCTTATCAGAAGCGGTTGAGTTTATTAAAGAGTTTTCGCCGAGGGCTGGATACATAACACATATCAGTCACCAACTCGGGAAAACCGAAGCGGTAGAAAAAGAATTGCCTGAAAATATTTTCTTGGCTTTTGATGGACTAGAAATAAATTTAGACTAAAATGAATCTGATTTTACTTGCATTATTCTATTTGCTAGCGCCGTATGGAATTTTATTATTAACAAGGAGATATAAAATTCTCAACCGAATTGGTGCCGTATTACTTTGCTATGCCCTAGGCTTTGTGCTTGGATTAATCAATATTCTACCAGAAGGCAGTGAATCAGTTCAAGATATTATTACCTCTGCAACTGTCCCTTTGGCACTCCCATTACTGTTATTCGGCACAAAACTTTCCAGTTGGAAATCTATGACAGGAAAAACATTCCTAAGCATGTTTCTAGCAATTGTTGCATTAATTACTTTGGTAACAAGTGTTTTTCTTTTATTTGGAAAAGACATGGAGAACTCCAATCAAATTGGCGGATTACTCGTAGGGCTCTATACAGGCGGCACTCCAAACTTAGCATCAATTCAGGCAGCACTGGGGATTTCACCAGAAATATATCTCATGGTCAACACTTATGATATTATGTTATCCTCTATTTTTCTGTTGATAATTCTTGGTACCGGGGGAAAGTTTTTAAAATGGCTGCTGCCGAAATACAAAAACATGACATCCAAAACAAGAACCCGCGAAAATGATTTTAAATATCAACTTCACTATACTGAAGAAAATCCCGATCCATACAGTGGCTTTTTCAAAACCCGCTATTTCAAACCATTTATTATAGCATTTTTAGCTTCTATTTTAATTGCAGGCATCAGTGTCGGACTTTCATTACTTATCACTGGCAGCATTAGCATGTTGATTGTCATTTTATCTATTACAAGCCTAAGTTTAGGCGGA
>JAYEFQ010000138.1:0-69060 GCA_034658655.1 Bacteroidota bacterium | reverse complement strand
CCGGTGTTTTTGCTGCTTTAATGGCAAAAAAAGGATATTCAGGACCTGAGAAAATTTTTGAAGGTAAAGAAGGATTTATGGATACTTTTATTGGCTGGGATGCAAAAAAAGAAAAAGAAAATCCAACTGAGATGATAGGTCGAGATGGTGCTTCTCAATGGTCTTGGAATCTAAATGCATTGCTTGGCAATCTTGGGAAAGATTATAAAATACTTGAATGTGGAATGAAAGCATTTCCTACAGAAGCACTAACCCATACACATATTTCGTGTGCACTAAATGTGATGATAAAAAATAATTTGGATTATTCTGATATCGAAGAAATAAAAGTTACAGCATCTGCTCAAGCCTATGATATTCTTTTTGATGCGACAAAATATCGTCCTGAATCACGAGAAACCGCAGATCATTCACTTCCATACTGTATGGCAGTAGCAATTGTAGATAAAAAAATCACTACAGAGTCTTTTTCTGATGAAAAACTTAAAGACCCAAAAATATTCGAAGTAATAGATAAAATAAAAGGAGAGCCATCTGTTGAATTTGAGAAAATGTTTCCTGCAAAACAACCTTCAAAAGTTGTTGTGAAAACAAAAGATGGTAATGAATATGAAGAGTATTTAGAATATCCAAAAGGCGACCCAAGAGAACCAATGACAATGGCAGATCTTGATAATAAATTTAATGCATTATCAGATAAATTGTTGACTAATATCAAGCAAAACAAAATAAAAGATACAATATTTAATTGTGAGAAAATTACTGCACAAGAGTTTATGAAGCAATTGATAATTTAGTACTTAATTGAGGAGAAATGACAATTAAATTACACATGAACGAAAATCCTTATTCATCTGCCGACAGAGTTAAAAAGGCTGCAATAAAAGGATTAGAAAAAATAAATAGATATTCTGAATCAGAATATCTGATTGAACTAAAAGCACTTTTAGGGAAATACAATAATCTGCCTTCTGATCGTATTGTTGTTAGTCATGGTTCGGATTTGATTTTACGAGAGATAATCAATGTTTTTTCAAAAGATAGGAAAATAATTATGCTAAATCCATCATTTTTTTCCGTTACTCAATTTGCTTTACAGCAAGCAAGTAGATTGATAAAAATTCAAATTTCTCCACCTGATTTTAAATTAGACCATAATCTTTTATTTAATGAGTTAAATGAACCAAGTCTGATAGTTATTGATAGTCCCAATAATCCTACAGGTAAAATTTTGCTTGATGATAATTCGGTTGAAAATATTCTTCAAAATAAAAATGCTTTATTATTGGTCGATGAAGCATACTACGAATTTTCGGGACAAACTTTTGCAGAGCTGATTGAAAAATATCCAAATCTTGCAATAACAAGAACAATGGATAAAGCATTTTCTTTAGCCGGACTTCGACTGGGTTACTTGTTGATGGGCAATTATTTTAAGGAGTATTTTTCTAATTTGCCAACTTATTTAGCCACACCAACAATCTTTGCTGCAATTGAAGCTTTAAAAAATCCTGAATATATGACAGCAAATGTGGATAAAATCATGAGCGAAAAATTAAGATTGGAAAAGGAATTAACAAAATTTGGAATTCAGGTTTTACCGGGGAGTGCTAATTTTATTCTGATAAAGAGCAAGCTTCCCGACTTTGGGAAAAAGCTAATGGATGCTGAAATTATTATAAAAGCTTTATCCGATGAATGGATTGAAGGTTTTTATCGAATTTCTATCGGTTTTCCTGAAGAAAACAATACCTTGTTATCCATAATTAGAAAAACATATGATAATGCATAAAATAGAAAATCTCAACCAATATGCTAACAAACATGGTAATTGGCTTGATGTAAACAAATAGTGAATCAGTGTGTTATGAATGAAATAGTTTAAATATAATATTTTTTTAAAAAAATACATTTATGAATAGTTCAAACAGAGTAAATCAATTAAAAAAATCAGCAATTCACGAAATGACTCGTTTATCAAAACAATATGATGATGTGGCATTTTTGTCGTGGGCAAAACCTACAACCGGAACTCCCAAACATATTAATGATGCTGTTATTGAAGCTATAAACAAAGGTTTAACTGGTGGGTATTCTCAAAGCGAAGGCTTACCCGAACTTAGAGAAGAAATTGTAAAAAAACTTAAAAGAGATAATAATATTGATGCCAATACTTCGCAAATAATTGTAACTATTGGTGCAATTGAAGGTTTGGCCGCATCTGTTTTGGCAACTATTGACCCCGGTGATGAAGTAATTCTCCCAACGCCAACATATTCAACTCATATAACACAAGTTAAACTTGCATCAGGTACCCCTGTTTTAGTGCCTTTGATTGAAGATGAAAATTTTGCGTTGGATCTCGAAGCCATAAAAAAGGCAATTACACCAAAAACAAAAGCAATTATGTATTGCTCCCCGAATAATCCAACAGGTACAGTATTTTCAGAAAATACACTTCGTGAATTGGGGAAAATTGCGTTGGAGCATAATCTTACAGTTATTACCGATGAAGCGTATGAATACTTTACTTTTGATGACAGCAAACATTTCAGTATGGCTTCCATTCCTGAGATGAAAAATAATATAATAACTAATTATACCTTTACTAAAAGTTATGCAATGACAGGCTGGCGAATTGGTTATATTTATGCTGATGAAAAAATTGTTTCCCAAATCAAAAAAGCACATATCCCTCTCGCTATTTGCGCTCCCGTAGCTTCACAATATGCAGCCATTGCAGCCTTAAAAGGTAGTCAGGATTGTATCGGAGAATTCAGCTCACATTATCTTAAAGCTAGAAACTTGATGTGTGAAAGATTGGATAGATTGGATACTGTTTTTGAGTATAATAAACCAGAAGGTTCATATTTGATGTTCCCTAAAATTTTAGGAGATCAAGGAAATAACTCAGTAGAATTTAGTGAAAATTTACTGAAAAAAGCGCTGGTTTCTACAACTCCAGGTATAGCATTTGGACCAACCGGTGAAAATCATATCAGGTTATCTTTTTGTGTCCCCGAAGAAATGATAAATAAAGCATTTGATAGAATGGAAAAATATTTTAGATAGCTAAATAAAACCAGATATCTTATAAGTGCTGATTGTAGCATATGGTAACAGTTTAAGAGCTTTGGGTAAACATTTGGAGAATTTATCTGATGATGAAATACTAAAAGTAAATATTTCTACAGGTATTCCCTTGGTTTATGAATTGGATGAAGAATTAAGGGTCATATCAAAAGGCTATCTAGGAGATCAGGAAATGATTAATAAAGCTATTGTTTTGGTTAAAAACCAAGGTAAAGGAAATAATAAGAATATGAAAATAAAATTAAACCATATTGCTTTAAATATTAGTGATGTTGATGAAGTAACTGACTTTTATCAGGACATTTTGGGATTTCACCTTGAATATCAATTCGAATTACCAGTGAAATTGAGTAATTCTATTTTTGGAATCAATAAAAGCGTGCCAGCTTATTTTTGTAAAAATGAGCAGGTAGCTTTTGAATTGTTTGTTTTGTCAGTAAAAACAAATAAAGATGTGGCTCATATTTGTCTTGAAATAATTAATCGGGAAGAGTTAATAAAACAGTGCATAAATAAAGGTTATAAAGTCGAAAATATTCAAAGAGACAACAAGCCAAATCTTTTATTTATATGGGATAAATCAGGAAACTGTTTTGAAATTAAAAAAGACGAGAGCCATGATTAAGTTTTTTTTGAAAAATATTTATATTTAAAATAAAATGGAAAAAACGAAGAAAATAGGAATCATTATTTGCGATCGTTATCGGAATTGTGCTGGTGGGAAATGCTTCCGTGCCATGAAAAACCACGAAGGTGCATTTAGCAAATATGATAATGATACAAATTTAGAAATCGCAGCTTATACTACATGTGGTGGCTGCCCGGGCGGTAACATTGAACATGCTCCCGCAGAAATGATTGAAAACGGTGTTGAGGTGATTCATCTCGCTACGGGTTTTGTTGTGGGTTATCCGCCATGTCCTTACATTGCCCATTTTAAGCAGTTTATTGAGGCGAAATATGAAATTCCGGTGGTTGTTGGCACGCATCCCATCCCACAAAAATACTGGATAACGCATCAAAAACTAAAAACTTGGGAATCCAATGAATGGCAGGAACTTATTGCACCTACTCTTTGTGACGAAAAAATAAGACTTTTATATGATTAATTATAAACACAAACAATGCAAATGGTTTCCGGTTTGCCCCATGAAATTTTATTGGGAACAAGGTGAGATTGATGAATCTTGGATTAAACAGTATTGTTTGGGCAATTGGTCAGTATGTGTTCGTTATCAAAAAGAAGAAGCGGGCATTTATCATCCGGATAACTTGATGCCTGATGGACAAATAAATGAAAATTTAAAATAAAATAAGAAATATGTATAAACATCTTTTTGGCCCCGTACCTTCACGCAGATTAGGAATGTCGCTTGGGATTGATTTAATTCCTAAAAAAGTATGCTCATTGGATTGTGTGTATTGCGAAGTGGGTAAAACCACAAAACTAACTACCGACAGGCTTGAATACGTAAAATACGATAAAGTGATAGCTGAACTTGACCATTTTATGAACAACAATCCTAAAATTGACTATATCACTTTTTCAGGTTCGGGCGAACCAACGCTCAATAGTCGGATTGGAGAGGTGCTGAATTTTGTCAAAAATAATTATCCCGATGTTAAGACGGCTGTGTTGACAAACGGAACATTATTGTCAGATAAAAACTTGCGTCAAGAATTGCTGAAAGCAGATGTAATTTTACCTTCGTTGGATGCTGCCGGACAGGATGCTTTTAATAAAATAAATCGTCCTGCTACTGAGATTTTAATCCAGGATTATATACAGGGACTGATTGATTTACGCAAAGAATATGAAGGTGAAATTTGGTTGGAAGTTCTGTTTTTAAAAGGCTATAATGATTTCGAAGATGAATTAATACGTTTGAAACAAGCCATCGAAAAAATAAAACCCGATAGCATACAGCTTAATACTTTAGACCGTCCGGGCACGGTAGATGGACTAATTCCTTTGACAAAAGATGAACTGCAGAACATTATTGATTTTTGGGGATTCGACAATGTGGAAATCATTGCAAGTCAATTGCAGCGTACAAATATTTCATCCTTCCGCAGCGATGTGGAAACAGCGATATTGGAAACCATTGCGCGAAGACCATGTACCCTCGACGATTTGAATCGGCTATTGGGTATTCATGTCAATGAAATTAATAAGTATCTCGGAACCTTGGAAAACGAAGGGAAAATCGTAACACAAAGTCTTGAACGAGGCGTTTTTTATAAATTGAATCATAAAAATAATTAATTATGACTGAAAAAATTTATCCCGATTCGGGCGTTGAACTCAAAGAGTTTGTGGCAAAAAACTACGACAAAATAATGAATACCATGTCGTTTGGCTTGTATCGTGGTTTTATAAAAAAAGCCATAAAACAAATGGACATTCAACAAGGCAACTCAATTTTAGACTTGGGATGTGGTACCGGCAGAAATGCCTCTTTAATGGCAAAATATATTGGCGAAACCGGTCATATTACTGGGCTTGACATCTCGGAACTTATGGAACCCCAATTCATAAAAAAGTTTAAAGAACAGGATAATATAAGTTTTGCAAAACAACGTATCGATCAATTATTCGATTTGAATAAACAATTCGATATTGTTTTTATAAGCTTTGTTATTCATGGTTTCCCTCATGAAATACGAAGTACTGTAATCAAAAATGCACTCACACATTTAAAGCCGGGCGGAGTATTTTACATCCTCGATTTTGCGGAATTCGATATGGCAAAGATGCCTTTCCACCATCGGTTTATATTTAAAAAGATTGAATGTAAATATGCATTTGATTATATTGAACGCGATTGGAAAACAATGCTGAAAGAAGCTGGTTTTGACCATTTCAAAGAACACTTTTATTTGAAAAATTATGTTCGTTTATTAAAAGCAGTGAAATCGGAAAAATAAAATTTTAAAAATACATAAAACACAAAAGATGAAAGTAGCAATTCCTTCCGACAATCAGGAAACGATTACCAAAAGAACTGGGCAAAGCAAAGGTTTTATGGTGTATGAAGTCAATAATGGTAAAATTGTTTATTCTGAATACAGAGAAAATACCATGGACGAACACGATGAAGAAGTTGAGCATTCTCATAAACAAATTATAGAATTGCTTAAAGATGTGGATATTTTATTGTTAGCTGCTATTGGCAAATATATGAAAAGAGATGTTGACAACAGCTCGATAGAATATCAATTTGTGAAAGAAAAAAAAATAACTCAAATTATTGATGGCTTTTTAAAAATACACTAAAGAATATGATAATTGGTTTGTGGTCAGTCGTTATCCATATTTATCGGAAATAGAAGCTGTTAAAAAAAATATTTCTGCAGACAGATGGTGTGATTGAAATCGGTATCGGAAGTGGTATTTTTGCTGACATATTGAGAATTAAAGAACAAAAAGAAGATGGAAGAAGTTTTTAAAATGTTTTTAAAATCCGTCATGATAACTGGGTTTGTATTTATCATGATGGTGATGATTGAATATATCAATGTTCAATCGAAAGGTGTTTGGCAAAAACATCTTACCGGAAATAAATGGAAACAATATCTTATTGCAGGGATATTGGGTGCCTTGCCCGGTTGTTTGGGTGCATTTACCATGGTTGCCCTGTTTTCGCATAAGTTGGTTTCGTTTGGCGCTCTGGTAACGACTATGATTGCCACCAGTGGCGATGAGGCTTTTGTAATGTTTGCCATGTTCCCTAAGCAAGCAATAATACTTACTGGTATTCTTTTGGTTGTAGGAGTATTAGCAGGTTATCTTACCGATAAATTTTATCATCCCAAAAGCTTGTTGGATAAATTGTCAGGTAATAATCTAGAATTACATAATGAGAAGCAGTGTAAGTGCTTTCAGAAAAATCTGTTTTGGTCAAATTTACTGCATCCTTCGCTTCATCGTATATCGGTTGCCATTGGCATAATAGCGCTTATAACCGGATTGGCAACTGGAGTACTTTCGGGTAATGCTGAAATGTGGGTAAAAGTTACTCTGATGATAACTTTTGCTTTTGCTTTATTTATTACAATTACCGTTCCTGACCATTTTCTAAAAGAACATATATGGAATCACATCGTTAAAGTTCATTTACCACGTATTTTCTTGTGGGTATTTGGCGTTTTATTATTTATGTACTTTTTAATGCTTTATATTGATGTGGAAGATTGGATTTCAAATAATATGTTTGTAATACTGCTTATTGCTGTTTTAATTGGTGTCATTCCTGAATCTGGCCCGCATCTGGTTTTCGTTACGCTTTTTGCCGCCGGCACTATTCCATTCAGTATTTTTTTAGCAAGTTCAATTTCGCAGGACGGACATGGAATGTTGCCCATGCTTGCTGAATCAAAAAAAGGATTTCTTGCAGTAAAAATAATTAATATGATTTATGCTTTCGTAGTGGGAGGTGTTGGCTTATTTATAGGATTTTAAGTGCTTCTGAGAGATAAGGGGTTGACAACCACTAAGCATTGATTTTTTCGATATTGCTTCAAAATTTTGGGTTACATACCATAGCTACGGATACTTATTGATTTCATTTTCACTGACCTGTTCGGGCAGTCGGTTAAAGTGAATAATCAGCAAAGTAATCCGGCGGGTGTAGTTGTCTAGTGTGCTTTTGCTTTGTCTCCGCAGTATCACCTGACTGGCTAATTTGTCTATGACGTTTTTAAATTTATGTCCGCTTTAAGTGGAATTGTCTGTTCTAAGTTTTGTAATCAAACCCTAACTCTTTACAAATTTAGGGAATAGTTTTAGAAAAGCATTGAATTTATTTTGATTCAATGCTTTTTTTATGTTCTTTTTGCATTTGTCTAAATACGTAACATTAAAATTATGGCTAAACATCCAGAGTGGACATTAAAGTACAAGGAAAAGGGAACTGAACTGCGATTTATTAATAAGACATATTATTTATATAAAATTACAAGTAAGTGGAATCCTGAAAAGAAACGATCACAAAAAATCACATTAGGGTTACTGGGCAAAATTACGTAAGAAAAAGGTTTTATAGAATCAGAAAAACGTAAATTGGAGAGAGAGCAAGATATTTCTAATGACATTTCAGTAAAAGAATACGGACTTAGTTCGTTCATTGAAAATGATTTGTCAGAATATACTGATATGTTGAAAAAACATTTTCCTGAACATTGGAAATTTATAATAGCTTCCGCTTATGCTTGTTTTGCTTTTCAAAGTCCTTTAAAAAATTATCAATATCACTTTTTAAAAAAGTTTTTTATCAGAAAGTTACACACGTATAGGACTTTCAAACAGTATGATTACAAAAAAAATGAGAGAAATAGGCCGGAATCGACAACAAGCACTTGATTTTTTCGGAGAGTTTAAAGTAGAAAATGATAATATTCTTTTTGACGGAACTGATTTGTTTAGTAATTCAGATAAAATGCGTTTCCCTGTAAAAAGTAAAACAAAACAAGGAATATTTGATAATATTGTAAATTTGATGTTTGTCTTCTCAATGAAGTGCCAACAACCTGTTTATTATAGAATTATGTCCGGAAACACAAAAGACATCAGTTCATTTAAACTATGCTTAGATGAGTCCGGGATTTCTGATGCAATTATAATTGCCGATAAAGGGTTTTACTCCGAGACAAACATTGAAAAATGAGGAGATAAACGATTATTTGAGAAGATGTGAAACATTACCCGAAAAATACAATACAGAAACTTTTTATGAGAAACAGCATAAATTTGGAACAATTGCATTCGTTACTAATCTTAAAGAGAAACAAAGTCCCGAGCAAATATATCAAACCTATAAAAAGCGAAATTAAATAGAGGTGATGATAGATGCCTTTAAGAACTTATTGCAAGTGGACAGAAGTTATATGCAAGACGATGACGCCATTGAAGGCTGGATGTTTATAAATTATATAGTGATGCTATGGTATTATGAGCTTTTAAATCATCTGCAAGAACATGAATTAAATTCAAAATACGCACCACAAGACCTAATTCAGTTTTTGGTAGACATAAAAAAAGTAAAGATAAACGGTCAATGGTATGACGATAATATTACAAAGAAAAATAAAGCTTTATTTGAAAAATTAAAGCTACCTATTACGTAAAAGTGAAGGGTTAGGGATTAAAATTATCTAGATGAACTGATCCCGAGCTATAGTCGAGGGATTTTAAGGGTTGTATTTCCAGTACATTGGTGCGTATGAAAAATAATACATTCCATTGAGATACCTCGTCAGCTTGTTGCGAGGAGTTTTATTACTTAAGATATATGACTATACTTTTGAAAAAGATAATTATCTTTGGTAAAATAGGCTATATGCCGCTGGTGGATTTAGTTTAACAGTACCTATGCCTAATGATCTATGAAAGAGTAAATTGAAACGGTAGTGCCTCGTAAAAATTTGTGGTGGGTGACAGTGACGGAACCCGCTCAACGGCTACTGGGCATAGTTGTCTAACGTTGTATGCAAGCCTGAGTGGTATATTGAGAAAAAATAATAGTTAAATGAGAAATTTAAAACTAATAGTTGTCATTTCATTGAGCACAATCTTTATAATGAGTGGATGTGCAAAAAAAGAAAAATTAGAAGTAATAGCAACGGCATATAATTCACTGCCAGAACAAACTCATAAAGAGCATTATAATGTTGGTGCGTGGGGAGATACGTTAAAACCAGGAATGAAGTGCATTGCTGTTTCAAGAGATTTAATAGAACTTGGTTTAAAACACAATACCAAAGTTGAAATAGAAGGCTTATCGGGGACATATCGTGTTTTGGATAAAATGAACAAACGTTGGGAGAAGAAAATTGATATTTATATGGGTAGTGATAAGGAAGCTGCAATTCAATGGGGGAAGAAAAAAGTTATTATTAATTGGAAAAAAGAGTAAGTAAATTTAAATTAGTGAGACTATGATTTTGTATCCGATAGTTATCGGATAGCTATCGGATCAAAATTATTTAGCCGAACTAATTTCGAGCGGTAGTTTAGGAATCTCAAGAGTTATATTTCCAGCACCTTGGTGCGTATGAAAAATAAAACATCCCATTGAGATACTTCGTCAGCTTGCTGCGAGGAGTTTTATTAAGATAAAGACAATAATTAAAATCATCAGTACACACAGCGTGTAAATTTCATGTCGTGGTTAATTTTTTTCCCAAAACAGATATTTTTATTATCTTGATGGGTTTATAGTGCCTATCCCAATATTGCCAGTTCTTGATATAGTAAATCTATATGAATTTTCTGTATCCTCAAAAATACCAAATCCTCCGTAGTTCAATTCAGCCCCACCGAGTTCTCCAATAATAAAGTCATATCGATGTGGATTTGTCCCAGAACCTTCAATTATCAATCCTCGCCAACCGTTTTGTATTCTTATTTTTCCGTCAATGTATAGTTTGTATTCCAGCGCATCTGTCCCAATCCCTACATTGCCATTTTCTGAAACAAATAAATGCGATTGGGTGAGTGTGCTAATGTTAAGGGATCCGTTTTCTGCTAATTGCAAACGATTGCCGTTTATTTTATTTAATAAAGTTAAATCACCGGCTTCACGGTGTGCCTGAACAAACTCAACCGATATGAGGAGTAAAATTGCCATAAGCAAAAGGCTTACACGCCGGTGTTTACTGTGTGTGTCTAAATTAAATTTTTCTTTATTCATATTGCAGTAATATTTTGAGGTTTTTCGGCTTTAATTTTTCAAATAAATAGAAAAATTTAAAAAAATACGCAAAAAACAGGGATATAGCTTGCGACTATAAGCAAAATTTGAAACATCGAGAAATGGTAAAAAAACAAGTTAAAATGTATAGGTTATTTTTTTATAAGCCCTAAGTATCAGCTAATTGAAGAAAAGTTAAATATCGCCAAAAGAACCTTTTTTGGTTTTGTTTGTTTTTAGGACAAGACTCATGTATCTTTACTGAAAATTTGAGTATGAAGCGAATCACTGATAAAACAGAACTAAGTAAGTGTGTTCAGGAATTTCGTGAGCTTAATTATAAAATTGGTTTTGTTCCCACCATGGGAGCATTGCATTTTGGGCATTTGAGTTTGGTTAGGAAATCACGTATCGAAAATCAAATTACGATTGTCTCAATTTTTGTTAATCCCACTCAATTTAATGATCCCAAAGATTTAGAGAAATATCCCCAAATGCCCGAACAGGATTTAGAAATGCTTGATGCAGAGGGTGTAGATATTGTTTTTATGCCCGAAGTGGAGACAATTTATCCTGATGAAAAACAAAATCACTTTGATTTAGCCGGTTTGGATAAGCCAATGGAAGGAAAATTTCGTAAAGGTCATTTTGACGGAGTTGCGGATGTTGTTTATCGTTTGTTTGATTTGGTTAAACCAGATAGAGCTTATTTTGGAGAAAAAGATTATCAGCAACTCAAAATAATCCAGCAAATGACAAATGTGTCAAAAATACCAGTAGAGATATTAAGTGGAGAAATTATTAGGGAAGCAGATGGTTTGGCTATGAGTTCAAGAAATATGCGACTGTCTGAGCAAGAACGTATTGCAGCTGCAAATATTTATCGAATAATGCGTGACTTTAACCCGGATGATTATGCTGAAAACCCTCGAGAAGCTGAGAAAATACTCGCTGATCAAATCAATAAATATGAACATTTGAAAACAGAATATGTTTCTATTGTAGATGACGAAACGATGAAAATGCCTGCAACACTTAGGTCTGAGGTGGATTACCGACTTTGTGTTGCCGTTTGGTGTGGGCAGATTCGTCTCATTGATAATTTAATATTTGTTGTCTCAAATAATTATTAACTTTGTCGCCCATAAAATAACAGACTATGTTTATTGAAGTTGTAAAATCGAAAATTCATAAAGCCACGGTAACTGAAGCTAATTTGCAGTACGTTGGTAGTATTACTGTTGATGAAGATTTGATGGACGCAAGTAACATCATTGAAAATGAAAAAGTTCAGGTGGTGAATATTAATAATGGCGAAAGATTGGAAACTTATGTCATTAAAGGAGAACGAGGCTCGGGAGTAATTGCATTGAATGGTCCAGCTGCAAGAAAAGCTACTGTTGGAGATATTGTAATTATTATTTCTTATGCTTCTATGGATTTTGAAGAGGCGAAACACTTTAAACCGACCTTCATTTTTCCAAATGTTGCAGGTAATACACTGGAATAGCAATGCAAAGTCTCCATCGAATAGAAGATAAAATTATTCAAACTAAAAACTTAAAGCATTGGGTGAAAACTCAAGGGAATGCTATTGATCGCTTGGTTTTTACTAATGGCTGCTTTGATGTTATTCACCGTGGACATATTACTTATCTGGCTCAAGCTGCAGATTTGGGAACACATTTTATTGTGGCATTAAATACGGATGCTTCTGTGGCGCGATTAAAAGGTGCGAACAGACCCGTGCAGGATGAATATACCCGTGCTTTAGTAATGGCTGCATTTGAATTTGTCGATTTCGTATGTTTCTTTGATGAAGATACCCCGCTTAATATTATTAAATTGTTAAAACCTAAAGTGCTTGTTAAGGGTGGGGATTATATTGTTAAAGATATTGTTGGCTACAATGATGTTGTTCAGGCAGGTGGAGAGGTGGTAACCATCGATTTTGTTAAAGGATTTTCTTCAAGTTCGATAATAAATTCTATTTAGTTAAACAAAATTTTATTATATTTGTCTCATTATCAAAATTCTAATTATGCTGAAAAAAATATTAATTATTAGTGTAATCCTAGCATTAGCTGGATTTAGCTTTACTTCTTGTAATAAAGTGGAAAATAAAATTAATCGTACTTGGCTTAAAGAAAGTATGATGGCAGAATATCCAGCAGAAATTATTTGGGATTTTCAAGATGGCGGGACACTCGTACGCTTGTATAATGCTGGAGAAATAACGGATACTGCTTATTATACTATTGAAAAACAAACTTTGTTCACAGCCATTAAAATAATTGAGGCTGGAACATTGTCCGGAATTGCCGATCCTAACGGATTATTTAAGGTTGATGAAATTTCCGATGATAAATTGATTCTTACTCGTTATGAAATGCTTGATGAATCAACCGAGGGTGCATACTTAAGACGTGAATTCCTAAGCCTTGATTAATGGCGAAAACCCGAACAGCTTTTCTCTGTTCTGAATGTGGTTATGAGTCGCCTAAATGGGTTGGGCAGTGCCCCTCATGTCACGCTTGGAATAGCTTTAAAGAATTTCAGCATAGTACAAAGAAATCAGGTTCGAAATCAGTATCGACGCAATCTCATTCACAAGCAGTTTCAATTCAGGAAATTAATGCAACTGAAACGAAACGATTAATTTTCCCATTTTCAGAAGTCAATCGGGTTTTTGGTGCTGGATTAGTGCCAGGAACAGTTGCGCTTATTGCAGGAGAGCCGGGTATCGGAAAATCTACTTTATTATTACAATTATTGCTTCAAACTCAAAATATTAAAGCTTTATATTGCGCTGGCGAAGAAAGTTTGCAGCAAGTAAAATTACGTGCAGATCGAATTGGATCCAATGACTCGAATTGCATGTTTACCGATGAAACGGATGTTGATAAACTCATTCATCAAGCAAAAGAAACAGAAGCCCAAGTCGTGGTAGTAGATTCCATTCAAACTGCGTTCTGCGACGAGCTTGATTCCGTGGCAGGAAGCATTACACAAATTAGAGATTCTGCTGCTCGAATTATTCGCTATGCAAAATCAAATCAAGTTGCATTTTTGCTTGTTGGACATATTACAAAGTCTGGAAACATTGCTGGTCCAATGATCCTTGAACATATGGTTGATGTTGTTTTGCAATTTGAAGGTGATCAAAATAACTTTTATCGAATTTTGAGGGCAAGGAAAAATCGGTTTGGAAGCACCCATGAAATTGGAGTGTTTGAAATGAAACAGGAAGGTTTGCAGGAGGTTGCAAATCCATCAGATATTTTTCTTTCCGGAGAATCTGCCCACTTGAGTGGGGTAGCCTTGGGCGCATCGGTGGAAGGAATTCGCCCCATGTTAATCGAAATGCAAGCACTTGTGAGCTCAGCTGTATATGGAACTCCACAGCGAACTTCAACGGGTTATGATATCCGTCGGTTAAATATGTTACTTGCTGTTTTGGAAAAGCGTGTTGGGTTTCGTTTAAATCAAAAAGATGTGTTTGTAAATATTGCTGGTGGACTAAAAATTAGCGATACTGGTTTAGATTTGCCTTTAATTGCTGCAATTCTTTCCTCTGATCAGGATATGAATATACCTGAAACAACTGTTTTGTGTGGAGAGGTTGGATTATCGGGTGAAGTACGCTCAATTGGCAGAATTACACAACGTGTTTCTGAGGCAGATCGTTTGGGGTTTCAACGAATTATTATCCCAGCAAATTCATCAAAAGAAAAGATACAAACCCGAAGCATAAAAATTATTCCGGTACGTACCGTCGGTGAAATGTTAAAGGCATTATTTCGCGATAATTAAATTTATAAGCTTAAGTTGCCATCTTCATTTTGGCGTTCCCACTCTTGACAATCAACTGTTACATTGAGTTTATCAGGTTTTTTGAATTTATCTTCTTGCGTATAAGGTAAATTTGGGTCGGCATAAACTTGCTCCATATATAAAGCCCAAATCGGCAATGCCATGCTTGCTCCTTGTCCAAGTGTAATCCCACGAAAGTGAATGCTTCTTTCTTCTCCACCTACCCAAGCTCCAGAAACAAGGTTTGGAGCTATGCCCATAAACCATCCATCCGAATGATTATTGGTTGTTCCTGTTTTTCCTGCCAATTCAGCTGTGAAATTATAGCGATACCGAAGGCGTACACTGGTGCCAAAATTAACCACACCTTTCATTAAGTCAATCATGAGATATGCAGTTTGTTCGTCAATCGCTTCATTTTGAACAGCTTGAAATTCTGAGAGAATATTCCCATTTTTATCTTCAATGCGAGTAACATATAGTGGTCGAGAATATATTCCTTGATTTGCAAAACTTGTATAGGCTCCAACCATTTCTTTTAATGTCATTTCGGCTGCACCAACACAAATTGATGGATACGGATCAATATGACTCGATACGCCCATTGCTCTCGTAATTTCAATGACAGCTTCAGGTGAAAATTGTTTTAAAACCCATGCAGAAATCTGATTTAATGAGCCGGCAAGTCCGTATTTCAATCTTACCATTTCTCCTTCTTTTTTATTTTTAGAATATTTTGGTGTGTAAAATTCTGGTTTTTGACCTTCAGGCATTTTAAATGTTACTGGAATATTTGGAACTTTATGACATGGAGAATATCCGTTTTGCATTGCCAAGGTATAAATAAAAGGTTTAAAGGTTGAACCTACTTGGCGTCTTGCCAATGAAGTCATGTCATATTTAAAATGTTTATAATTTATGTCACCAACGTATGCTTTTACATAGCCTGTCTGCGGTTCCATACTCATAAAGCCTGCATGTAAAAAATATTTGTAATATCGTATTGAATCCATAGGAGTCATGATTGTGTCAATGTCTCCATCCCAAGAAAAAATAGTCATTTCTGCTGGTGTTTCGAACATAATGTCAATAGAATCTTTACTTATTCCCGCTACTTTATGTACGCGGTATCGTTCACACCTACGTTTGCTGTTTTCCATAATTCTGTCTATATCACTTTGTGTTAATTGCCATGCAAAGGGTGCTTTTGACCGTCCTTTTTGATCTTTGTAAAATGCATCTTGAAGGAATTCTCCGAGGTGTTTTTCCACTGCATTTTCAGCATATATTTGCATGCGGGAATCTAGCGTTGTGTAAATTTTCAATCCATCACTATAAATGTCATAATTTGTGTCGTCTGCTTTAATGTTTTTATTACACCACCCGTAAGCAGGGTCTATTTCCCAGCTAATTGAATCTTCAATAAACAAGCGCTTATCAAAATAATCTTCGCGATTCGGTTTGTTGGCTGTTAAATATTGTCGCAAAAATTCGCGGAAATAAGTGCCGCTACCCAAATTGTGATCTACGCGTTGGAATTTTATCCCCAAAGAAAGTGATTTAATGGAGTCATTTTCTCTTTCTGATAAATATCCGTACTTCTCCATTTGATTTAATACAATACTCCTTCGTGTTTTTGTTTTATCAGGAAAACGGAGAGGATTATATAAAGATGGATTTTGCAGCATCCCAACTAACATTGCCGATTGTTGAATGTTTAGAGAGTTAGGTGTCGTACTAAAATAAACGCGCGAAGCCGATTCAATACCAACGGCGAGATTGAGAAAATCGAAATGATTGAGGTACATTGTCATTATCTCTTCCTTGGTGTATGATTTTTCAAGCTTTATGGCAATTACCCATTCACGAAGTTTACGATTAATAAGTTGCATTTTATTGTCCAAATCTTCTCTTGGGAAAATTAGTTTTGATAATTGCTGTGAAATGGTTGACCCACCTCCGCGTAAATCCCCTGTGAATACACCATAAGCCACGCGTCCCAATGCTTTAAAATCAATTCCAGAGTGCTTCCGGAAACGAATGTCTTCAGTGGAGATTAGCGCATTAATGACATGAGGTGAAATGGAATCAAATTCGGTTTTTGTGCGATTTTCTCGAAAATAGGTGCCCAAGAGTTCCTGATCTGCTGTAATAATTTGGGTTGCAAGGTTAGATTTTGGGTTTTCTAACTGTTCAAAACTTGGCATTAAGCCCATTTTTCCGTTTGCAATAAAAATAAAATAAAATATTATGAACATCCATCCTAGAGTGAAAATCCCCCAGGAAATCCATTTAAAGCGGCGTTTGAAGCCTTTCGAGTATTGCTTTTTTTGCTTCATATTTTGCTGTTTTCTTTGCTTACTAAATTAAGTAAAATGTTTTTAATTTGAACAAAGCAGGATAATTTCTTTTCTTTGTGAAAATTTATCAGGGAAATTTGAAGTATTTATGGAAAAAAATTTGGTAATTGTTGAGTCACCCGCAAAGGCGCAAACCATTAAACGGTTTTTGGGAAAAGACTTTGTGGTAAAGTCCAGTTTTGGACATATTAGAGATCTCTCAAAGAAAAATTTTGGGATAGATGTTGAAAAAGATTTTAAGCCCAATTATGAGGTAGCTCCTGATAAGAAAAAAATTACCGCGGAACTGAAAAAGCTTGCAAAACAAGCTGAAATAGTATGGTTGGCTTCTGATGAAGACCGTGAAGGAGAGGCAATTGCATGGCATTTGGCTGAAGAATTAAAGCTTCCTAAGGATTCAACAAAACGAATTGTTTTTCATGAAATTACAAAAATGGCAATTCAAAATGCGGTTAAAAATCCGCGCGAAATTGATTGTAATTTGGTGGACGCACAGCAAGCTAGACGCGTTTTGGATAGATTAGTTGGATTTAATCTTTCCCCTTTATTATGGAAGAAAATTAAACCATCTCTTTCTGCAGGACGTGTTCAATCCGTTGCTGTGAGATTAATTGTTGAGCGAGAGCGAGAAATTAATGATTACGCGTCAGAGTTTGCTTATCGTATTGTTGCACAATTTGAAAAGCAAACAGGGGAGGTGTTTGAGGCTGATTTTTCTGTTAGACCCAAAAAAGAAAAGGAAGCACAAGCATTGCTCGAATCATTTATAAATGCTAAATTTCAAATTTCCGATATTCAGGTTAAACCTGGAAAAAAATCTCCTGCTCCACCATTTACAACCTCAACATTACAACAAGAGGCTAGTAGAAAATTAGGCTTTTCCGTTTCACGGACTATGCAGGTGGCTCAAAAATTATATGAGGCCGGAAGAATAACTTATATGCGTACTGACTCAGTAAATTTGTCAGGGCTGGCAATTAATTCTGCAAAAAAAATGATTGAGGCAGAATTTGGCCATGAATACGCAAAAACAAGACAGTATAAAAATAAATCCAAAGGTGCACAAGAGGCGCATGAAGCCATTCGTCCAACATATCTCGATAAAAAATCAGTGAATGCCCCCTCGCAAGAACAAAAGCTTTATGAACTGATTTGGAAACGGACAGTTGCTTCACAAATGGCAAATGCTGAAATTGAAAAAACACATATTGAAATTGATTGCGGTAAGCCAAAAGATCATTTTGTTGCACATGGTGAAGTGATAAAATTCCCAGGATTTCTTACATTATATATAGAGACAACTGATAATGATGATCAGGAACCAACAAAGGGAATGCTACCCACAATGAAACTTCATGAAATTCTTAATTATCGAAATATTGAGGCTACGCAGCGTTTCTCAAATCATCCGCCACGTTATACAGAGGCAAGTTTAGTAAGAAAGTTAGAGGAACAAGGAATTGGACGTCCGTCAACCTATGCACCGACAATTTCAACGGTACAGCAACGGGAATATGTTCAAAAAGGAAGTGATGATAGTTTATCAAGACAAATTGTTTCCATAAAACTGGAAAATGACAAGTTTAAGCGTCAGCAACGTAACGAAAACTACGGAAGCGCAAAAGGAAAACTTGTGCCTACATCTCTCGGGATGGTGGTTAATGATTTTTTAATGGAGCATTTCAAAGTGATCATGGATTATAATTTCACCGCCAAAGTTGAAAAACAATTTGATGAAATTGCAATGGGAGAGAAGCAGTGGACTGATATGATTCATGAATTTTATAATCCGTTTATCAAAAATCTTAAAAAAATTGAAGAAACAAAGACATCTCGCTGGGAAAGAGTGCTTGGTGATGACCCTAAAACAGGAAAACCTGTTAGTGTGAAAATAGGTCGTTACGGGCCTTATGTGCAAATTGGGTCAAACGAAGATGAAGAAAAACCAACATTCGCAAGCTTGCGGAAAGAACATAATGTTGAAACAATTACTTTCGATGAGGCCATGGAATTGTTTAAACTTCCTAGAAACCTTGGAAAATACGAGGATGAAGATGTTATTATTGGTATCGGTCGATTCGGACCATACGTACGACATAATAAAGCATTTTACAGTTTAAGTAAAACTGATGATCCTTATACAATAAAGATAAATCGCGCAGTAGAAATTATTGTTGAAGGAAAAGAAAAAGCAAAAAAACGTGAAATAAAACGTTTTGATGAAGATAAAAATGTAGTTATTCTAAAGGGACGATACGGGCCGTATATTTCATATAAAAAGAAGAATTATCGCATCCCAAAATCCAAAGTGCCAGAGGATTTGAACTATGAAGAATGTAAAGAAATAATTGAAAAAGGAGCAGCAAAAAAGAAAAAATAACAGCACATAAAGTAATCTATGATATAATAATATGACAAAAGTCATCGTTATTCTTTGCGAAGAATGATGTTTTTAGCGGATTTTTTCAAAAATATTGACATTTTTTGTTTTGATGTCAAAAAAAAATTGTATTTTTCGCTGATATTTGATTTTGTTCGATATTCAAAGTAGGTGGTTATTAACAATTTCACGCTTATTAACCAAAAATTGTTAATAAATCTTGTTTGTTAAAAAATAAATTACTTACTTTACGCATCGAGCTGAACATTTAAGGGCTTGTAGAATTAATTATTTTGATATGAGGCGTTTAACTCTAGCGATTATGATTTTGTTTGCAACTGTAGGAATTACTTTTGCACAAAGCGACGCGCATTTTAGCTTGTTTGAATTTAACACACTGAATTACAATCCTGGTTATGCGGGGAGTAATGATGCGATTTGTGTTACTTCTGTACACCGCCAACAGTGGCTTGGTTTTGAGGAAGGGCGACCACAAAGCACAGTGTTTAGTGTTGACATGCCAATTAATGCGATTAACAGTGGTGTTGGATTAACAATTTTTCAAGAGTCAATCGGGTTTCAAAAAGATTTAAGCATTACTGCTACATATGCCTATCGCTTAGATTTAGACTATGGGACATTGGGAATTGGTGTGAATCTTGGCTTAATCAGTCGCGCCATTAATGGGGACTGGGTAAGTCCAGAGTCCTTGAACGGAGGACAAGTTTTTACTGACCCTGTGATTCCACATATGGATAGTAAAATGGTCTTTGATGTTGGTTTAGGAGCATATTATCGATATGATAATTTTTATGCCGGACTTTCAAGCCTGCATATTACAGAGCCAGTATTTAAATTTAACGGAAGCGATGGCGGAGATGACTCCAAAAACCCTTTTGTTAAACGCCACTACTATATTGTAGGTGGATATATTTATCAGTTACCGAATCCGATGTTTGAATTAAAACCTTCGGTATTGGTTCAAACTGATTTTGCAACTGCAGAATTTAGTGTAAACGGACAATTTATATTTAATAAGAAATTTTGGGGCGGTGTAACTTATCGTTATGATGATGCAATTGTTCCAATGTTGGGTATTCATCTGTTAAATGGAATCAGTGTAGGATACAGTTATGATATTGTTTTAAGTGATATCGCAGGTTATACTAGTGGTTCGCATGAAATCGTAGTTCGCTACTGTTTCAATATGGACATGGGTGGCGGTGTAGGTAGATATCGCAGTGTCAGAAGATTATAAATTTTTAAATTAGCGCTTACTAATACCATATATTATGAAGAAATTAATGTTCATAGGATTCATTCTCGCCGTAGTTCTTTCGAGTTGCGGATATTATGGCAGTGGTGATCTTGTTGGAGTATCCAGAAGACAGTGGTACACACCAGATCCTTATGGCATGTTGTTTGTCCCACCGGGATCCTTTAATATGGGTCCAAGTGATCAAGATGTGCCAAATGCAATGACTGCTACCTCTAAAACAGTTACTATTCAGGGGTTTTGGATGGATGAAACAGAAATTACAAATGCTGAGTATCGTCAATTTGTTAATTGGGTGCGCGATTCCCTTGCGTTGACTGTGCTGGCTGAATATCCGCCTGAAAATTATGATTCAGAAGGTAGAGATTTCTTCCGAGCAATTCCAGATGATGATCCTCAAGCGTTAGTTTTAGAGGCTATTGGGTATGATTCATATAACTTTGATGGGTATCGTTTGCTAGATTGGCAAGCCCGTGTTGATTTACAAGATCCTGAAATCAAAGCTGTTTTGCTTGAAAATTCTAACTTGTATCTTAAACCTCCACCAAAAGTTTTTCATTATATGCGTCGAATCGACTTAAATTCGAATTCACTATATTTTGAATATTATTGGGTGGATTTAAAGCAAGCTGCTAAAAAGCATGCATTCCGTAAAGATGGAAGACAGGTAGAACAAGATGTACAACGTACTTTTGATAGAGAAGCTGATGCCGGCATACGGATAGGACGTCACTGGAATGCTGAAACTGAAGAGTACGAAGGAACAATTAAAGACCGCGAAGAATTGAAACGTCGCCGTGAATGGGAAGATTTTGAAGACCGTGATGTGGTTGATCAATTCTCTTTTATTATGCATGAAAGAGTTCCCGTTTATCCCGATACATTATGTTGGATGAGCGAATTTACTTATTCTTATAATGAGCCAATGACTAAAATGTATTTTTGGCATCCGGCTTACGATTATTATCCTGTGGTTGGAGTTAATTGGAAACAAGCAGTGGCATTCTCAAAATGGCGCTCAATGTTGAAAAATGCTTATCAACGCGAGAGTCGTGACTTTTACCTGAATGAATATCGACTTCCAACTGAATCAGAGTGGGAATATGCTGCACGTGGTGGTTTAGATTTACAAATGTACCCTTGGGGTGGATTATATACAAGAAATTATAGTGGTTGTTTTATTGCCAATTTTAAACCAATGAGAGGAAATTACTACGATGATGGTGGTGTCCAAACATTAATGGTTGGTACATATGACCCCAATGAGTATGGTTTATATGATATGGCTGGAAATGTTTCCGAATGGACGAGAAATGCATTCGAACCAGCGGCGTATCGATATACTCATGATTTGAACCCTGATTATCAATATTATGCACATCCCGATGATCCTCCGGTAATGAAACGTAAAGTAGTACGTGGTGGTAGCTGGAAAGATGTAGCATATTACATGCAGAATGGTACTCGTACCTATGAATATCAAGATTCTGCCAAATCATATATCGGGTTCCGTAATGTTAGAACGTATTTAGGTCGTCATCGTGCTGATGGCACTTCATATTCACAGGTTTATTAATTAACTAAGGATTAACACAAAAACATCGCAATTATGAAATTTTCAGAATTAGTTAGGAGTACCAAGTACAAAAAAGCAATTGGCTTCATTTATGGTATGGGAGCATCTGTTGTTCTTGTTGGGGCATTGTTTAAAATTGAGCATTTGCCGGGTGCAAGTATTATGCTTATGGTAGGTTTGTTAACTGAGGCAGTAATTTTTGCTATCTCTGCGTTTGAACCACCACATGAAGAGTACGATTGGAGTTTAGTTTATCCTGAACTTGCCGGAATTGATGAGTCGATTAATATTGACGATAAAGCTTCTGCGGTTGCATCTAAAAAAACTGCTCTTGAGCGTTTTGATGCAATGATTGAATCTGCAGAAATTTCACCTGAACTCTTTGAAAAACTTGGACATGGATTACAAAACATGAGCCAAACTGCTGAAAAATTGTCTGATGTCTCTAGTGCTACAGCGGCAACAAATAATTATGTGGCAAACTTTGAAAAAGCTTCAGATAAAGTAAATGAATTTGCTGATGCATATGGAAATTCAGCTTCAAAACTGAATCAATCTGCTGATAATTTGGCAACTACCTACGGTGATTCTGCTGAAGTTGTTGGAAAATCAGGAAATGAATTGGCTACTGCTTATAATAAATTAACGCGATCAATGAACGAAGAGTTTGAAAAAACATCTGGAAATACAAATTCATATGGTGAGCAATTAGAAAGCATGACCAAAAATTTGACAGCACTCAATGCTGCTTATGAACTTCAATTGCAAGGAACTAACGAGCATCTTGAAAAAACAAAAGATCTCTATGGTGGACTTGGTGAGGTGATGAGCGACTTGCATAACACTGTTGAAGATACTAAACGCTTCCGAGAAGAAGTATCTAAACTTGGTAACAATCTGGCTGCAATGAATTCCGTTTACGGTAATATGTTGTCTGCTATGAATGTGAAGCAAGATTAATTCATTGAATGTTAACAATTTAAAGATTTGAATTATGACAGGTGGGAATTGTCCAGAAACCCCTCGGCAAAAGATGATTGGAATGATGTATCTCTTTTATACGGCACTACTAGCGTTAAATGTGTCAGGAGAGATTATCAATGCTTTTGTCCTTGTAAATGACAGCCTTGAAGTAACAACGGAAAGTTTTTACAACAAGACAGAGGGATTATATGCCAAGCTGGGGGCATTAAATGCTCAGCAACCCGAAAAATATGAACCGATTTTTAAAGAAGCTCTTGTTGTGAAGGGCAAAACTAATAAGCTTATTAAGGGAATTGAACGTTATAAGCAAGAAATTATAGCGAAAGGTGATGGTATGCCTTATGACCCCCAAAATCCAATATCAGTTCATGATATTGAGAAAAAAGATAACTTGAATGCTGCACCTGAGCTTATGATTGGTGATGGCGGACCTATGAAAGGTGATAGTTTGGAAGCATGGATAGATGAATATCGTGAATTTATGCTTGAACATATTAGAGATACCTCGCGTCCGATTTATGTAAGCATAAGCCATAGTTTGGCTACTGAGGATGACTTTTCAGATCCGGATCACAAAAATACTTGGCAGGAAAGATTGTTTGCACACATGCCACTTGTTGGTTCTATTACAATGATGACAAAACTGCAAACCGATATTCGTAATGCTGAGGCAGATATTGTAGAGCGTATGATTACTGGTGTGGATGAGGATTTGATTACCATTACAAATGTTGAAGCTTTGGTAAGTTCCAGTGCGAGTTATATCGTTAAAGGAGGATCTTACGAAGCTCAAGTTTTTATTGGTGCACGTGATACATCCATGAAACCTACGATTTATTACAGTAATAATTTCCCATTTTATGACACCATAAAAGAGGATGGAAAAGTATCCTATAAAATGCGTGGAAACATGGGTAATGATTATGATACCTTGCCAATTGTTGATGGAAAAGGTATTTACTCTATTGAAAATGCGCAAAATATCGGAACTCATAGTTTTGGTGGCTTGATTTCTTGGAAAACAAAGCAAGGTGAGAAATTATTGCCTTTCATTAATGAATATATGATTGGAGAAACTGGCTTTGCAATTTCACCTTCTGGTGTGAATGTATTCTATCGGGGTATTCAAAATCCTGTAGAGGTTTCTGTATCTGGTTATCCGAAAGAGAAAGTAAGAGCATATATGAGTGGCGGAGGTTCATTAGTTCCTCGTGGTGGTTCTTATGTCGCACGAATTACTAGTCCTTCAACTCGTCAAGTTACAATTTCTGTTTCTGTAGAAACGGATGCCGGAACAAAATCACTTGGAAGTAAAAAATTCCGTGTGTTGAATGTTCCTGTTCCTCCTGCGAAACTTAATGGTACAAAAAGCGAAGGTCGTGTACATAAAAATGATGTTATGACTGGAAAACTTATGGCTGACCTCGGGGATCAATTTTTTCCATTTAAAGTGAAATTTGATGTGTTAAGCTTCCGTTTTACTTATAAAGTACGTGGTCAAACAAATAGTATTACTGTTTATGGAAATCAACTGAATGCGGACGCGAGAAGTGCTTTGCAAGGTTTAGGCCGTGGAACTCGTGTGAGTTTTGAGTCTATTCAAGTAAAAGGTCCATCAGGAACATTCCAAACAGCTCCTGTTTCATTAGAACTTAGATAGTTATGAAAAAACAAAGTATTTTTATCCTGACAATCCTAATCCTCATGAGCGGATTTGGGCTTAAAACCCAAGCTCAAGAGAGTGTAATCGATGGGGCATATGCAAGAGAGCATATTCCTAAACGTGAAAAGGTTGCTTATCAAGGAATTCGTGAAGCGGATGCGATGTATTCCAAACGCGTTTTGCGCAAGATTGATTTGGATGAGAAAATTAATCATCCACTGTATTTTCCTATTCGCCCAATTGATTATCCGGGAGGACAACAACCTGAACGCTCTCGTGTGAGCTTAATTCATCTGTTGTTCCATATCGGGATTCTTAATCAAGCTGAAGTACAACGTCAAATGGTCTTTAAATTTGATCCGAATGATTTTAATAATTGGTATAAAAGACCAATTCCACCGGAAGACTCTGCAGCAAGACTTCAGGTGTTGACTTATCAGGAGGATATTCAAATTCTTGACCAAGAAACTGGTGTGCGTGAATGGGAAACAGTTGATAGGAAAATTGCTCTTCGGGATGTTAAATCATATCTCCTATGGGAAGAATGGGTGTTTGATAATCAGCGTTCTGTAATGGATGTTAGAATTATTGCGATTGCGCCAATAGCTAAATTTATTATTGAGAAAAATGGAGTTGAAGAAATTGAAACTCAGCGTTTGTTTTGGGTACCTTTCCCTCAGTATAGACCATTATTGGCTCGATACGAAGTGTTCAATGTACATAATGATTCTGAAAGAAGAACTTTTGATGATCTTTTTGCTCAACGTCGGTTCGAGTCATATTTAATTTCTGAAAGTAACGTGTATGACAACCGTTTTATCAGAGATTATTTGCTCGGTATTGATGCAATGCATGAAGGAAAAAAAATCGAAACGGAACTGTTCAATTATGAACATGATCTTTGGGAGTATTAATGTTTTGTTTTAAAAATATAAAAAAAAGGCTGTCCAAGGACAGCCTTTTTTTGTTTGGTATTATTCTCCTGTTTGTCGTTTGATACCAAATTAATTTTGTGTGAGTTTATTTAAGCTTTTTTTGAGTTCTTGCTCATTTTTAGTTTTGCTTATTAATAGCGCATCCCCTGAATCAACAACAATATAACCTTCTAAATCTTTAATTATCGCAAGTTTATTTTTCGGTAAACGAATAATGTTTTCATATGCATTTTCAACAATCATTTTTTCTTCATTGAAAAGTACATTTTTTGCTTCATCTTTCGTGCTATTTTCATATAAGCTCTTCCACGTCCCTAAGTCTGACCAGCCAAATTCAGCACATAGGGTAAATACATTCTTCGCCCGCTCCATTACGCCGTAATCAATCGAAATAGTTTTGCATTCAGAGTAAACTTTTTGAATAAATGGACGTTCTTCCTCGGTTCCAAACAATGACTCTCCTTCTAAAAATAGATTATGAACTTCGGGTAAGTGGGTTGTTAATGCCTTTTCTATACTCTTAAGTGACCACATGAAAATCCCTGCATTCCAATGAAACTCTCCGCTTTCTAAGAAAAAATGTGCGAGTTCAAGATTTGGTTTTTCTGTGAAGGTTTTTACTCGCTTAAAGGTGTCATCTTTTGATTTTGCTTCATCTATCTGAATATAACCATACCCAGTATCAGGACGATTAGGCTTAATACCGATTGTTAGCAGAGCATCATTGTTTTGCACAAATTGCAACCCAGATTTAATGTTTCGCCTAAAAGCATCTTCATCGATTATTAAATGATCTGCCGGTGTAACTACAATGTTAGCATATGGTGTTTTACTCTTAATTTTACACGTTGCGTAACTTATGCATGGTGCAGTGTTTCTACGCATTGGTTCAGCTAAAATGTTCTCATTAGGTATGCTAGGTAGCTGTTCTGCCACAAGCGATTGATAGGCTTGGCTAGTGACAACATAAATGTTTTCTGTAGGAAACAAATCATTAAATCGATTAAAAGTGAGCTGCAGCAGAGAGTGTCCAACACCAAGAATGTCTAAGAATTGTTTGGGCTTTTCTGTTGTGCTTATTGGCCAAAAGCGGCTCCCAATACCTCCTGCCATGATGACACAGTAATTTGATTTTTTCATATTTTGTATTTTCTTTAGGATAGTAAAATAATAAAAATTTCTCGAGGAATAAAATAATATGCTTTTATTTTCGCTTTGAATTGTAAAAATTGTAAATTTGTTTTGTTGACAATTGTATATTATTTGAAATGAAGCTTTTTATTAACATAGGACAATATATTTCATTAATGGGGAAAGTCTTTTCCCGTCCTGAACGATTCCGTATGTTTTTGAAACAAGTGTTTAAGGAAATTGAAATTATTGGGATGAATTCTCTAGGTATTATTGCAATTGTTTCCGTATTTATGGGCGCTGTTTTATCATTACAAGCTGGGATAAACTTTATACATCCTTTGATCCCTAATTATTTGATTGGTTTAACTGTCAGGGATACAATGATTCTAGAATTTGCATCCACAATTATTTGCTTGATATTAGCTGGGAAAGTCGGTTCAAATATCGCATCTGAAATTGGTACAATGCGCATTACTGAACAAATTGATGCACTTGAAATTATGGGAGTTAATTCAGCAACCCATCTTATTTTGCCAAAAATAATTGCTGCACTTATTTTCTTTCCCATACTTACCCTTATTTCCATAATGCTTGGTATTGCAGGTGGAATAGCGGTTTCTGTGTTGACGGATGTCGTTACTTTATATGATTACCTTGATGGATTGCGCTTGTTTTTTAATCCATACTATATATTTTATACAATGGTGAAAATGATAGTCTATGCCTTTATTATTACCACGGTGTCTTCATATCATGGATACTATACGAGTGGCGGCGCACTTGAAGTTGGAAAGAGCAGTACTAAAGCGGTGGTTTATAGTATTATTGCAATTTTAGTGATGGATTTAGTGATTACTGAATTGATGTTGACATGATAAGAATTGAAAATATAATAAAATCATTTTCCGGCGTGAAAATATTGCACGAGGTTTCTGCTGAATTCTATGAAGGTAAAACAAATCTTATTATTGGACAAAGTGGTAGTGGAAAAACAGTATTGCTAAAATGTATTGTTGGCTTGCATCAACCGGATGAGGGGAGTGTTTTTTATGGAGATAAAAATTATAGTCAGGCGAGTTTTAATGTGAAAAAGAAAATCCGTAAAGAAATTGGTATGATTTTTCAAAGTAGTGCACTGTTTACATCAGAAACAATTCAGGATAATGTAATGTTTCCCTTAAATATGTTTGGAAAACAAAGTAAAATGGAGAAACAAATGCGGGTTGATCAATGCCTTGAAAGAGTTGGTATCGAAGGTACAAATCATTTGTTTCCCGGTGAATTGTCTGGGGGAATGCAAAAAAGGGCTGCCATTGCAAGAGCAATTGTATTAAATCCGAAATATTTGTTTTGTGATGAGCCAAATTCAGGCTTGGATCCTAAAACTTCACTTAAAATCGATGACTTAATCTCAGATATTACCAAAGAATTTAATATTACAACAATTATCAATACACATGATATGAATTCACTCATGCAAATTGGTGAAAATATTTTATTTCTTAATAAAGGTGTTAAAGCGTGGGAAGGCACAAGTAAAGAGATGTTTAATTCTGATAGCGAGGCATTTAATGAATTCGTTTTTGCATCTGAAATGGCAAAACTTTTAAAACAAAGACAATGAGATTATTTAATATAGCTGTCCTTTTGTTTTTGATTGGGATAATTAGCTCATGTGGCTCAAAACCAGATCAAACACCGAAACCCGAAAATATGATTGCTCAGGATACGCTTGTTATGATGTTTCATGATATTCATTTAATTGATGCATCATTGACCACGAATGTTGTTGACCCTAGAGGTGTTTATTCCAGATACAACCTGTACCAGTCAATGTTTGCAAAATATAATCGGAATGCGGGTGATTTTAATGAAACAATTCGTTATTATGTCTTAAATGATATTACCACGCTGGATGAAGTGTATGATAAGGTACTTGCACGTTTGAATAAAGAGCAAGGTGAGTTAACTCAGAAACTTCAGGAGGATTTTTAATGGCGTTTCCATTTCAATTTTCTGCAAAATTCTCTGCGCTTGAACATCCAAATTATCGATTTAGACAAACAGATTTTTTTCACTTAAGAGATTTTATTAAACAAAAATATAATGATACTGAAAGCGATAGAAATGAAATTCGCTTTAGGTTGAATCATGTGTTTGGCTTTATGAGCTTTGCCGTTACACTAAAGCATGATGATGCACAGCTTAAATATTCTATCGATATGATGCCTGTGTTGTTGACAATTATTCTTGTGCTATTTGCTAGCTTGTTCATGGCGCAAGGCTCAATTATGCTAAGTCTTGGCATTGGAGCGATTGCTTTTGTTGTCCTTTACGGATTTTCGACACTAATAGTGAATGGCATGGTTAGGCGGACACTTGAAATATTTGTAAATAATGACATGAAGCGTTTTGAGAAAAATATTACAAAACCGGTTTGTATTTATTGTGGAAAGCCCATGAAAACAGGACAACAAGTGTGCGATTCATGTCAATCTAAATCAAAAAATAAGTCGAATGTGGAAACGCAGATTAATTATAATTATGTTTCCAATGATAAATCATGAGAAAATTTGCTGCAAATATTGCCTTTACAGGGACAAAATATATCCAAAATCCGTTAATCATTACTTCAGATGATGGTGAAATTCTCTCTGTGAGTGAGGAGAATTTTAAATCTCAGGAAATTGCTGGTATGGAATATCATTCAGGGATGATTATCCCGGGATTAATTAATGCCCATACTCATACTGAATTATCAATTCCTCGAAAGTGCTATCAGGCAAAAGGTGGAATTTTAGATTTTGTTAAATATGTAATCAACTTAAGAATCTCAAATGCCTTGCCAGATGAAAAAGAAATTAAAAAAGTGCTACGGCAAATGCAATTTCAGGGAACGAAAGCCTTTGCAGACATTGCAAATTCATCGCTTAGCTTTTCTTCCAAACGAGCTAATAATCGGATAGCGTCAAAAACATTTTTTGAGTTTTTTCCTTTAGATGCTGAGCAAGCGGTAAAGCAAGCGGATGTTTACCGGCTTTGTAAATCAAATTTTGCAGACTTGGCCATTTTTCCGTCTTTTCATTCACCTTATGCGATATCCAGTGCTGGGCTTTCTGTAATTCAAAGGTATTTTGATAGTCCAGAATTTAGCAGTTTGCATTTTAGAGAAAGTGAGTTTGAGAAATGTCTAAACGATTCGGAGAATCCACTAAGTCGATTTTATCGAAACATAAACCCCGAGTTTCAGCCCGCTTTTACTAGTCCTGATTTTGTTGATGGACAGGGAGAGATACTAAAAAATGTCAAACAGCTTTTGTTGGTTCATAATATTCATATCACTGACCACGAAATTGTGAGATTAAAGCAATGGGCAGAAAATCAGTTAGTTAATCTTAGCTTTGTGCTTTGCCCACGTTCAAATGATAATATTTCGGGAGTTCTTCCTCCGATTCATATGCTCATGAAGCATCAGTTAAATATTTGTTTGGGAACAGATTCTTTGTTATCAGCTCCAAACTTATCTGTTTTTGATGAAATGAAGTTTATGCAAGAAAAATTTCCGGATTTACGCTTGCAGGATTTAATTGCTATGGCGACTTATAATGCTGCCAATGCCTTGGGATGGTCAAATGAGTTTGGTGAAATTGCTGTTGGAAAGCGCCCAGGGTTGAATTTGATTGAAATGAAACAATTAAAGCGGGATGTTCTGCATCCTGATGCACAACTAAAAGTGTTAATTTAAGATGGTTACTTTTTTATTTGATGATATAGTGTTTGATCAGGTGAAATCCAGACGATTGGGGCGTTCCTTAGTCATGAATTTTTAACCTGAAAATGCGAAAGTATGCAATTTTGATTCTGTGTATTGTAAGATGGACGAATGCAGGTTTTCAAGTTGAGATTTATTGATAGGGATTGCTGATTTAGTGTCAGCAAGAAAACTCCTAATTTTTAAGTCTTTGATAAGAAAACGTCAAAGACAAGGCTTTCAAAGTTTTTGAAACCAAGGAGTTTACGTTTTCTAAATGATTGTTTCAAAAACGAGAATAACGCAGTATTTGGCGTTTTCTTGCAAAGACTATTTAATGAAATGACAAAAAACAAATCACATAAGGTTTTATTCGCACCATTAGATTGGGGCTTGGGTCATGCGACACGAATGACTCCACTTATTCAGGAGTTTCTCAACTTGGGTTGTGAAGTTGAAATAGCTACTGGCGGACAAGCTTATGAGTTATTAATGCATGAATTTCCAAAACTTCAAATGCATCGTATTTCTGGATTTGATATTCGCTACAGCAAACATCCATTACTTATGTTTCGCCTTATTGCACAGGCACCTGCGATGTTCCGTGGGATGCGAAAAGAGTATAAATGGTTGAAGGCTTATTGTGAAAACAAAGCTCCAGATTTAATTATTTCTGATAATCGTTTCGGAATGCATAATAAATCAGTCCCTTCAGTTTATGTGACACATCAAATAAATGTCATAATGCCTAATTATTTAAAAGGTTTACAGCCACTAGTACGCTATATTCATAAAAAAATTATCAAAAATTATCAACTTTGCCTAATTCCTGACATGGAACAGCAGGGGCTAACAGGTATTTTGGCTCATTCAATGAATCATTTTGACTTTCCGCATCATTATGTCGGTGTTTTAAGTCGTTTCCCTCGTTCATATGACGAAATTCCTGATGAAATTCCTGATGTACTTGCGGTAATATCGGGTCCTGAACCACAACGTACAATTTTAGAAACAAAACTGGTTAAGCGATTTAAAAATGAGACAAAGTCAGTATTAATTGTGTCAGGTAAGCCTGATTCAGCAGTACAAAATCAGGTAGGTTCAGTGAAAATCATTAGCCATTTGCCATCTGAAACATTGTCTGAATTAATGAAAGCAGCTCCTGTGTTAATCTGTCGTTCTGGATATTCAACCTTAATGGATTTGTTTGAAATGGGACGCAAAGCCATCATTATTCCAACCCCTGGGCAAACGGAACAAGAGTATTTGGCTAATTATTTTATGGATCATTATAATTTTAAAGCAATCTCGCAGAATGCTTTTAGTGAAAATGTGCAATTAGAACCTGAACATTGCGGTAAATGGTCTCACCCTGCAATGTCAAGCAGTAAGGATAGATTAAAGCAATTGGTTTTGAATTTATTGCAAATAAAAAAAGGTTGAGAAATTCTCAACCTTTTTTATTATTGGTGTAATATTTTTATTATTCGTTTTCGTTTGTTTCTGCGCTTTTTTCAAGTAAGGTTTTTTGCTGGTAACCAACTTCTGTATATGATGTTCCGGCAGCATCATCACTTGATTGATAAAAATTATTTAAGTCTTGATACATATGTACTTCAGATTTTTTTAACATATCAAGTTCCCAGATTTCACTCATTTCACCATTTGCATAGCTATATGTCCAAGCATCAACTTCTGTTGTTTGCTCGGGTTCCTCTTCAAAGTCATCTGTTTGAATCTCTGTAACTGTGGTATGAAGTATTCTTGAATTCATGACTACAAGAGAGAGTCTTTCTTTATTCGAATAGTCGTCAATACGACCTAAAAAGTTCCAGGTTCCGTCCATGGTTTCTTTCACCGTATATGTGGTTGTCGTTGCTTCTAAGGTTTCGTCATCAACTACGACTTCAACAATCTGGTATTCATAAATTAAAGTGAAATACCCATTTTTATCAAACGACATTTCATTTTGTAGCACAACGCCTTCAACTTCAACCGGATCGCTTTCACTTCCAATAGTTGTTGTTGTTTCAAGCCACTCTTCTCCTTGTACGTCAGTAATTACTCTTTGGACAGTATTATTGTTAATTCCGGAAATTTGCTTTACGTTTTTATAATAGGCGCTAACCTCCCAGTTGCCTGTTATTCTGGCTTTACGCGTTCGTAGAGAAATAAACGGATCGTCTTCTCCTACACCAAAACACCCAGTAAATAAGGGTAGAATTATTGCACTTAGCAAAACCAATAAAATGGTAGATTTTTTTGTGTTCATCTGATATCAGGTTTAATCACAGTTCGTTTCTATTCATACAAAAGTATCTTTATTTTGGGAAATATCACAAAACATTTGACACTTTTTTTAAATTATTGACTAAAGTAGTAAAAAAAATCAACAACAGAAGCATTTTCCTGTTTAATTTTGGGCAAATTACTAAAAAAAATTAAATGAAAAAAAATTTAAGTACAGAAAATGTTTTTGATTATAAGACAATTAGAGAATTGAAACGTGCAATTTTCGTTTTTAGCGTTTTTAGATTAAAATATCTATCCTATGTTTTACAGCATGTTTTAAAAATGGCGCTTTTTTTAAGAATTCCTATTGGATGGGCAGTAAAACCGAATGTGTATGGACATTTTGTGGGTGGAAAATCTTTGGAAGCATGTCAAAAAGTAATTCATCGAATGGCAAAATATCAGGTAGAAAGTATTTTGGATTATTCTGTCGAGGGTGGCAATTCCGATGAAGCAATTCAAAATGCTATTGATGAAACCATGCGGTCAATTGAGTTTGCAGGAAAGCACGAGCATGTTCCATTTGCTGTGTTTAAGCCTAGTGCAATGTCTTACGAATGGGTTTTAAGTCAAGAAAATCGTGAGAACTTGCAGGCAGAAATTTCGAAATTCAGAATCCGATTATTACAATTATTTGAGCATGCGGTGCGATTTGATGTCCCAATTCTTGTTGATGCTGAAGAAGTGGCTTGGCAACCTTTGATTGATCAGGTTGTTGAAGAAGGAATGCGGCGATTTAATAAAGAAAAAGCAATCGTGTTTCAAACCTTGCAAATGTATCGTGTGGACAGACTGAAATATATGGATCGTTTGCTAAAAGATGCGCGAAAATCAAACTATTTCCTTGGGATTAAACTCGTTCGCGGAGCGTATATGGAAAAGGAGCGAGCGATTGCAAAAAAAATGAATCGTGCATCACCAATTTATCCTACAAAACAAGAAACGGATAGCGCTTATAATAAAGCCTTGGAGATTTGCGTTGAAAATATTGATCTCGTTTCAATATTTAATGGAACACATAATCAGGAATCATGTCAATTCCTTGCTGAATTAATGGAAAGAAAACAATTGGATAAACGAAATAAAAACATTTATTTTGTTCAGTTATACGGCATGAGTGATGATTTAAGTTTTGGATTAGCAAAAATGGAATATCGTGTTGCAAAATATGTGCCTTATGGTCCTGTAAAACATGTGATGCCCTATTTAATGCGAAGGGCAGAGGAGAATTCTTCTGTTTCTGAGCAGGCAAGCAAGGAATTGAAAATTTTAAAAGAAGAATTGAAACGACGTAAATCTATTTAATATGATAATTAATAATAAGGAGTTGGCAACGAGAATCCGTTTTGGATTTATGATTGCAGTATTGTTTTATCTCGCAATACTTGTTTTGTCATTTGTGTTAAATTGGGATGAAGCACACCGATTTCCATTATATTGGAGCCTACTGTTTTTTATTGGAATGGTTTTCTTTTTTCTGAAAGGATATAATTACATCTTTTTTAGTCCCGATGGTTCGAAAATTATTCTGCGATATATGCCTTTGCAGCCATTTCTTTATGGCACATATTCTATTGAAATTCCCAAACAAGAATTTATTAAATATAAAGTAAAGACAACCAATTTCGGTTTACGTACATCTATAATATTGTATCAGCAAACTGATCGTGGCTTATCAAAGTACAGACCAATTAGTTTGGCTTCTTTAAAAAAGTCTGAACGTAGAGACATGTTGGAAATTCTTAATCGGCTTGCTCGTTAAAATAACTTTTATATATGAAAAAAACAGTCCTGATTTTGTGTCTAATTTCCTCTATTTGTTTGGAGGCACAAGTCAGGCAGCATGCGCTAGGAATTCGACTTGGGATTCTTCAAGGCGTATCTTACCAATATCGTACAAACTCACAATTTAGTTTCGAGGGGCTTTTATGCTTTTACCGTTATGATCCTATGGTTTTGGCTTTTGCTCAATATCGAATTCCCGGATTTCTTGATAATAAGAAAATGTCAGTGTTTTTTGGTGTAGGGGCACATTTCGCCTATGTTTCAGGACATAAAAATACAGACTGGTATCCAGATTATGATCAACAGCAGATTCGACATTTTGTTTTTGGTCCAGATTTACAAATTGGAATTAATTATTATTTTGAAGAATTTCCATTAAATTTAAGCCTTGATTTTAGACCGGCATATAACTTGATTGGACATCAAGGTTATTGGTATGGTGTTGCACTGTCGGTCCGTTATTTATTATAATTATGGAAATTGCTTTAAATTATCAAATTGCATTTAGTTTGTTGCCGAGAATTGGTCCTGTTGCTGCTCGAAATTTGCTGGCTTATTTTGGCTCAGCAGAAAAAGTTTTTACTGTTAAAGCTACCCACTTACGAGAAGTCCCCGGCATTGGAAAATTATTTGCAGAGAATATTCTTAATTATCGACAAACTGCCTTGGAGCTTGCCGAAGAAGAATTGAAATTTATTGAGGCCAATGATGTTGGGACCATGTCTTTTTTTGAAAAGGATTTCTCTAAACGATTGAAAAATTGTCAGGATGCGCCTTTAATGGTTTATTATCTTGGAAAACGACCGGTTTGGGACGATATTAGTATTGGGGTGGTTGGCACACGAATGGCAACGCGAAAAGGGAAAGAGTTAACTCGTTCGCTTGTCGCGGATTTGAAAATAAAAGGATTGAATCCATTAATTGTTAGTGGGTTGGCTTATGGAATTGATGTTAATGCACATCTCGCTGCAATGGAAAATGACTTAATAACATGGGCAGTGCTAGGTCATGGATTTGATATTATTTATCCTGCATCGCATCGAGAACATGCTGAGGCAATTAAAGCATCTGGTGGAACGCTAATTTCAGAATATCCTACGGTTGCAAAGCGGGATAAGAAAAATTTTGTAAAAAGAAATCGAATTGTTGCTGGTTTGTCAGATGCACTTGTTGTTGTCGAATCAGCAAAAAAAGGTGGGGCAATGGTTACTGCAGATGTTGCAAATTCTTATAATCGGGATGTTTTTGCTTTCCCCGGGAAACCAGGGGATAAAGTTTCCCAAGGATGTAATCATCTTATTAAAACAAATCGTGCCGCCCTTATTGAAGGGGTAGATGATCTATTGTACCATATGGGATGGTCAGCAAATAAAGAGAATGATCATAAGCAAAAAGATATTGCCTTTGATGTTTCTCTCGATGAAAATGAAAAAATACTGTTCAATATTATTAGTGAAAAAGAATATTGTGATTTAGACCAACTGAAAAATATTAGCCGGTTAAATATTGCAGATCTGTCGCTTAGTTTACTTTCATTGGAAATGAAATCGGTAATAGATGCTCTTCCCGGAAAAATCTATACGGTCCGTACTGCGAGATAATTGATTTTTATCATAAAATGTTATTAAACACAATTTGTATTGACTTATCCTATTGACATATAGGGTTGAAGGGGTGTGTTGGTAATCGTAAAAAAACACAAAAACTTGAGGGGATTAAAAAAATAAACATAACTTTGTAATAAATATTTAAATACTTAAATACAATTTTTTAAATAATTAATCAGTATGGAAACAAAAATCAAAGCTTTTATGGACAAAGTGGCTGCAGTAAACCCTGCACAGCCTGAATTTATCCAAGCAGTTCACGAAGTGGCTGAAACTCTTATTCCTTTTATCCAAGAAAATCCGAAATATGAGGATGCTAAAATTCTTGACCGTATCGTTGAGCCGGAACGTACTATGATGTTTCGTGTTCCTTGGGTTGATGATAAAGGAGAAATTCATGTTAACCGTGGATACCGTATTGAGTTTAACTCAGCAATTGGCCCTTACAAAGGTGGTATGCGCTTTCACCCAAGTGTTACTCTTTCAATCTTGAAATTTTTGGGTTTTGAACAGGTTTTTAAAAATTCATTGACTACACTTCCAATGGGTGGCGGTAAAGGTGGTTCTGATTTTAATCCTAAAGGAAAATCAGACGGTGAAATTATGCGTTTTTGTCAAAGCTTGATCAGTGAGCTTTTCCGCCACATTGGTCCAAATACTGACGTTCCTGCCGGTGATATTGGTGTTGGTGGTCGTGAAATTGGTTTCATGTTTGGTCAATATAAACGATTGAGAAACGAATTTACTGGTGTATTTACTGGAAAAGGTAGAGAATGGGGTGGATCACTTGCTCGCCCTGAAGCTACAGGTTTTGGAGCCGTTTACTTTGCTAAAAATATGCTTAAAGTAAAAGGTGAAAGTTTTAAAGGTAAAACTGTTGCTATTTCTGGTTTTGGTAATGTTTCTTGGGGAGCTGTACAAAAAGTTACTGAATTTGGTGGTAAAGTGGTTACTTTATCAGGTCCTGATGGTTATGTATATGACCCAGAAGGAATCAATACACAAGAGAAATTCGATTATATGCTCGAACTTCGTGCATCAAATCAAGATATCATTGCGCCTTATGCTGAACGATTTGCTTCTGCCACTTTCTTCCCAGGCAAACGTTCATGGGAACAAAAAGTTGACATTGCTTTGCCTTGTGCAACTCAAAATGAATTGAATGAAGATGATGCTAAAGCGCTTGTAGCTAATGGACTTATCGTTTTAACAGAAGGTGCAAACATGCCTTGTACTCCTGAAGCAGTTGCTGTATTCCAAGAAGCAAAAGTGTTATTTGCTCCGGGTAAAGCTGCTAATGCCGGTGGTGTTGCTGTTTCTGGTTTAGAAATGTCTCAAAACTCAATGCGTTACAACTGGACTTTCGAAGAAGTTGACGCTAAATTGCAACAAATTATGGGTGATATCCATGATACTTGTGTTAAATATGGTACCGAAGCTGATGGTCATGTTGACTATGTAAAAGGTGCTAACATTGGTGGCTTTGTAAAAGTTGCTGATGCAATGATCGCTCAAGGAGTTGTTTAATAAACAAATTGTTTAATAAACAAATTGAAAGACTTTTTAAAAGGCTGTCCGAATTGGGCAGCCTTTTTTGGTATCGCTTGTTTTGGCGACAGTTAGCCCACATCATAAAAAAAGTTTAAAAGTTATATTAATTATTATTAGTGGTTAATCTTTTAACTTTAAGAAATTTATAAACTCTCTACTTTTCATACTCGTATCAATGATAGTTTTGCACAATAATTTATTTTAAAATTAGTTATAAGTGATAATAATATGATCGACACACATACACATATCTATTTGTCAGAGTTTGATGACGACAGGCAGGAAACAGTGCAGCGTGCTAAGGCTGAAAATGTCAGTGCAATGCTTTTACCCAATATTGATGTGGATTCAATTCTTGCAATGAATGAAACGGCAAAACAATTTCCTGACTCCATATATATGATGATGGGTTTACATCCAACATCAGTAAATGCAAATTTTGAATCTCAGCTTGAAATTATTAAGCGGGAGCTTGACACAGGAAAATACATTGCGGTTGGAGAAATTGGAATGGATTTATATTGGGATAAACAGTTTGCTGAACAACAAAAAATAGCCTTTACACAACAATGCAATTGGGCTGTGGAGAAAAAACTTCCTGTTTCAATTCATTTGAGAGGCGCTTACAATGAGGTGGTTAGTGCGTTGGAAAACATGTCGGAAACTCCAAAAGGCGTTTTTCATTGTTTCGGAGGCAGCGTTCCAGAGGCTTTGGAAGTTATTAGTTTAGGGTTTAAACTAGGAATTGGCGGAGTCGTCACATTTAAAAATACAAATTTACGAAACGTTCTTAAACATATTGATCCTAAGCATATTGTGTTAGAAACAGATGCCCCTTATTTGGCACCTCACCCTTTTCGTGGTAAACGAAATGAACCAGCTTATCTCAAAAATATATTAGAGACATTGGCTGGGGTTTATCAAATTCCACCGCATGAATTGGATGAAATCTTTAGCGAAAACGCTCAGAAATTGTATGGTATTTAACAAAGGCTTGTTTTGAAATTTGTTTAAAATACTTGAATACCAGCTTTTAAAGCAAAGATTTGTTTTGGTTGATAAATTAGTCTAAGATATTTTTTATGTTGAAAATATTTTTATAATTTGCAGCCTTAAAATTTAGAATAAAAGGTTCATTGATTTTAGCGAATGGGAGAGGTGCAAGAGTGGCTTATCTGGCACGCCTGGAAAGCGTGTGTACTCCACAAGGGTACCGAGGGTTCGAATCCCTCTCTCTCCGCAATGTATTTTAGAATTTTATTAATATTTAAAAATAATTAACATTAAATGTTGTTTTAACCATGAAAAAGTTATTAGCATTACTTACAGTAGCAGCAATGCTCACATTTGGAGTTGGAAACTCAATTTACGCTCAAGATGAAGCCGTAAATGATGAAGAAAACGCAACTGAACAAGTTGAAGATTCAGTAGCAGATAATCAAGAGGCAGAGCCTGCAGAGGCAACTGCTGATGATGAAGATGCTGCAGAACAAGAAGAAGAAAAAGTGCCCATGCACCAACAATTGAAAATTAAATTCATTGAAGGTGGTCCGGCGTTTATGGGATTTGTCCTTGTCTCTTTAATATTGGGTCTTGCAATTGCTTTTGAACGCATTATTTATCTGAATCTTGCAGGAACTAACACCGACAAACTGTTGAGAAACGTTGAAGACGCACTGGCAGAAGGTGGTGTCGAAGCTGCAAAAGATGTCTGTCGTAATACCAGAGGTCCTGTAGCAAGTATTTTTTATCAAGGACTCGATCGTTATGAAGGAGGTATTGATGTAGTTGAAAAATCTGTCGTTTCCTATGGCTCCGTTCAAATGAGCTTGCTCGAACGTAACCTTACTTGGATTTCCCTCTTTATCGCTATCGCCCCTATGCTTGGGTTTATGGGTACGGTAATTGGTATGATTAGTGCCTTTGATGCAATTGAAGCTGCCGGTGATATTAACCCGTCTCTTGTAGCAGGTGGTATTAAAGTGGCATTGATTACAACCGTTTCTGGTTTGATTGTTGCGGTAATACTCCAGATATTTTATAATTATATTGTATCGAAAATTGATAGTATTGTAACTCAAATGGAGGATTCATCTATCTCTTTGATTGATATTTTAACTGAATACAAGAACAAAAACGCATAAGCATTATGTTAAATAAAATTATTCAATACGTATATTGGGCGTTGATATTAGCTTCAGTTATACTGATAGGAGTATTCTTCCTAAAACAGGCTCCTGAGCTGCAAACCCAATTGGATGCTGCATCAAAACTTTCATCTGAATTGAAAGTTGCTGAAGTCGAAAGCATCGCAAACAACTGGAGCGGCACCGTACTTAATTGGGGTGTAATTCTCTTCATTTTTGTCGGAGCAATCACTGTGTTGTACGGAGTCTATCGGTTTATAATGTCAATGCTTGAATCGAAACAAGGAATGATCCGAAATTTAGTCTCCGTTGCTATTGTGGCATTGGTTATCCTTGGCGGATTTGTACTTGCAAGTGATGTTATCCCAGCAATGAATGTCGATAAACTCGGTTTTGAAGTTACAGCTAAAATGTCAAAAAATATTGGATCTGTGCTTTATATGACGTATCTATTTATCGGACTTGCTTTCGGGGGAGTTGTATATATGGAAGTGTCAAAACTTTGGAAATAATAAATATTCAGGCGAATTCGGTGTAACCCGGATTCCCTGACTTTTTAAAATCTTGAATTATGCCAAGACGCGAAACACCTGAAATAAACGGAGGTTCAATGGCGGATATCGCCTTCCTGCTGCTAATCTTCTTCCTGGTAACAACCACTATGGATGTCGATACAGGAATATCAAGAAAACTTCCCCCAATGCCTGATGAGGAAATTGAAAAACCCGAGGACGTTGATATTAAAGTGCGAAATCTCTTTATTGTCTTGATTAATAGAAATGATCAATTGCTGGTACAAGGCGACCTCATGAATATTCGTGACCTTAAGGATAAAGCAAAAGAGTTTATCCTTAACAAGAATAATTCAGAAGACCTCCCTGTAAAAGAACCTACTTATATTACTGAGTTAGGACGAACCTTCCCTGTATCTAAGGGAGTGATTTCCTTGCAAAATGATAGAGGAACTTCCTACGGTAAGTATATTCAGGTACAAAATGAACTGGTCGCTGCTTATAACGAAATCCGTGAGGATGCGGCATTTGATGAGTATGGAAAATCCCTTGAAGATTTAACTGAAAAGGAACAAGACGCAATTAAGAAAATGCATCCTCAGAGGTTGTCTGAAGCAGAACCTAAAAATATAGGAGATTAAGTTATGACATTCGAACGTAAACGAAAAAAAGGCTCACCTGGTATTAGTACCGCATCATTACCGGATATTGTATTTATGTTACTTTTCTTTTTCATGGTAGCCACGGTAATGCGAGAGGTTGAGCTTAAAGTAGAGGTTGGCGCTGGCGATTTGCCAGAGGCAACTGAGATTAAAAAACTCGAGAAAAAATCACTAGTGAGTTATATCTATGTTGGAAAACCAAAATCTGCATTTAGAGCAATGTACGGTTCTGAACCACGTATTCAATTAAATTCTGCGTTCGCTGATGTTAATGATATCAGAGAGTATATTATTGCTGAACGTGAATTGCGTGATGAAGCTGAAATCCCTTTCATGACCACTTCGTTGAAAGTACATGAAGATACAAAAATGGGCATTATCACGGATATTAAGCAAGAACTTAGAAAAGCATCTGCACTGAAAATTAATTACTCAGCGCAAGAACGAACTTCTGATTTGTAAGCAATTTATTATCAAAATATTGAGGGGGGCTTTGCTCCCTTTTTTTTATCCCTTTCTTATGCTATTTTATTCTCAATTAGTTGCACATTTTTTATTATATTTACGCAAAATTAAGACAACCCTTTTGGCGAAAACTCGTCAAATAAGTGAAATATGATAGAAATGATTATGAGAAATTTATTTTTTTGTTTAGCATTTTTAATTGCAGGAAGCGCTACATTTGCTCAAAACACAGTGGTTCCAAATGAAGGACTTTCTGTTCGCTACTCATCCGAACGAATTCAGGAATGGGTAGATAATTATCCTCAGAAAATTGAAATGTTGAATTTCGAATTGCAAAATGGGTTTGAAATAATAGATATGCCTGATGGTAAAATTCAGAATTTACAATCCTTGTACTTCATGAATTATCAAACTAAGTCACAGGGAAAAATGCTTGAAACCATTGATGGCGGAAATTTTAATTTGTTTCTCTACCAATATGACCGTCAACAAAAAGCGGATACCTACTATCGCATCGGAAATACAAATCAGGTTTTGAAAATTATTTCCTCTCAGGAACTTGTTGAACGTTTTAATGAAAGCCGAAATTATGAAAAATAAAAGCCTAATATTAACTTTAATTCTACTGTTTTTTATGTGGTTTAGTGCTGAGGCACAAACCTATTTAATCAGTGATGGCGGAACGGTTAGTACTTGTTCAGGTACTCTTTATGATACAGGTGGAGCCTCTGGTGATTATGGAAACAGTGAAAATTATGAAATAACCATTTGTTCAGCTAATGGTAGCCCAATTGAGTTGGATTTTACAACTTTTAATACTGAATCAAATTTTGATGATTTAACAATATATGATGGACCTAATAATGCAAATCCTGTACTTGGAACTTATGATGGAAACGATTTGCAAGGTCAAACCATTGTTTCTACTGGAAATTGTTTGACCTTAGTTTTTAGCTCAGATGGTTCAGTTACTTATCCCGGTTTTGCTGCAGATATTTCTTGCGCCATGGGCTGTCAAAATTATGATGTTGACATCATTGATACAGACCCTGCACTTACAGATACAGATTCAGTATGGATTGATATTTGTCAAGGGTCTGAGGTAACATTTACTGCTGAAGGGACTTACCCCAATAGTGGAACGGAATATGTTCAAAACGATGCAAATGTTGAGTTCTTTTGGAATGTTACCAACGGCGATATCAATGAAACATTTTCCGGTCTCGGTATGACTGAACTAACATACGATTTTGTTGATGGTGGAGGGTATTTTATTACTCTTACGGCTGAAGATAATAATGGATGCGACAATCAAAATTTTGAACAAATGCGTGTTCGTGTTTCCATGACACCAAGTTTTGATGGAACAAATTTGAGCCCACTGGTTGTATGCCCTGAAGAAGATGTGTATCTCAATGGGCAGGGTTTTGTAACCCCAATTACATGGCATATTCCAATTCCTACTGAAGTTGCTGGTACAACCTATCTGCCGGATGGTAATGGTGCTGAATATACAACGAGTATTAATCATACCGTTTTTAACCCGGGACAAACACTTAATAATGGCGATGATTTGCTTGCAATTTGTATGAATCTTGAGCATTCCTACATGGGCGACCTTGATATTTGGATTGAATGCCCGAGTGGACAGACGGTTATGTTGTTTGAGCAGGCTTGTGGTGGCGGATGGTTTGGTGAAGCAACCGATGGGGATACTGGGCCTAATCCAGGTGTCGGTTACGATTATTGTTGGATAATGTCTGCAGGTTCAACCATGGGAAATAATTGTCCAAGTAGTGGCTCGCCACTGACTTCTGGTGATTACCTTCCAGTTGAGGATTATTCAGGACTTGTGGGCTGTGACCTCAATGGAGATTGGACAATTCATGTGCTAGATAACCTAAGTATTGATAATGGATATATTTTCTCATGGCAGTTGATTTTTGATCCTAGTATTATCCCTGATGATTTATGGTCATTTACCAATGAGTATGACGATTCAAATAATTATTGGACAGGTGAAAATATTGCCACTGATGTGAATGGAGATGCCGTTGCAAATCCAACCACCGAAGGCTCTGTTGATTATTTATTTACAGCAGTTGATGATTTTGGATGTACTTATGATACAACGCTAACTGTAACAGTATTGCCAGCTGATGATCCAACTTGTTGTAGCCAACCAACTGCAAATGTTGGGCCGGATGATGCAGTTTGTTCAGACACTTATACCTTGTCAACTGACTTGACATTGCCGGTAAATACCGTTGAATGGACTGTTGTTAGCGGTCCCGGTACAGCCGATTTCGGTGGACAAGAAAATTCAACAAACCCAACAGTTACTGTAGATACCTACGGAGTGTATGAATTTCAGGTGAGGGAACAAAATCTTTCTCCTTCCTGTTCCGATTCCGCAGTAATTGAAATTTCATTTTTTCAGACTCCAACACCAACCTTTACAAGCACATTTATATCCTGTTATGGGGATGAAACTACCTTAACTTATGAAGGAAATGCCAGTGCTATGGCAAATTATAGCTGGGATTTTGATGGTGGTACTCCCGTTGGTACGGGACAAGGTCCAATTGATGTAACATGGGCTGATGCCGGATTACATACTGTCTCGTTGACTGTCGATCAAGATGGCTGTGTTTCAAACGATACGACTGTAAATATATTAACTCCAGAAGAACTTACGCATTCATTAACCACTGAAGATGATCCTTGTTTTAATTCCTGTGGTGGATGGGCTGAAGTTGATGTGCAAGGTGGTACATTACCATATACCTACTCATGGGGTGCGAGCAATCTTAATGAAGATTTATGTGCCGGTGATTATGGAATTACCGTAACGGATAATAATGGCTGTGAAACCTCTGAAAACTTCACAATTAATGAGCCACCGGAGTTATTAGTAAATTCAACTTCTACTCAGGATTTAACCTGCTTTAATTCTGATGATGGTGAAATTATTGTGAATGCTAGTGGTGGAACCGGAACGCTTATTTATGCATGGTCTGATGGTGGTAGTAGTGCAACACGCCTGAATATGCCAGCCGGTAATTTCGGATTGACAATTACTGATCAGAACGGATGTTCTATTCAGGAATTCTTTACGCTCACTCAACCAAATGAATTACTTGCAACCATTTCACCCGACCAAGCACATTGTGAAGGGCAAATGACAACTATTAACAGCACTGCCATCGGTGGAACCGAACCATATATCTATTATTGGGATAGTGGAAATGGTTTTATGCCGGATGCAAATGTTTTAACGGTTTCACCTGATACAACAACAACCTATGTTTTGTATGTCGAGGATGCCAATGGTTGTGAATCTCCAACCGTGAGTTCAACATTAACAATCAGTCCGTTTATGTATATGACGCTTACTACACAGGATAACCGTTGTTTCCAATCCTGCGATGGCGAGGCACAATTGCATATCGATGGGGGGATTCCTCCATTCAATTATTCTTGGGCATCAGATGGGTCTGTAAATCAAGATTTATGTGCGGGATTATATACTGTAACAGTAAATGATTTGCTAGGCTGTAGTGTTGATACCGTATTTTTTATTGATGAACCAACTCAATTGGTTGGGAATGTTTATACTCGTGATGCTTCATGTTATGGATATGATGATGGACGCGCTATTGTTGAAGTTGTAGGTGGTGTTCCTGGATATACATACTTGTGGCCTAATGGGTCTCAAAATGATACGGTGAATCTTTCTGCCGGAACGCATGAAGTAACAATAACCGATTCACATAACTGTCGTCTGAATATTGATGCAGTAATTAATGAACCTGATGAGTTGAGAGCTCAGCTTGTTGGTGGAAACCGTTGGATTTGTAAAACCAACACAACTCAGCTTAACGTGCAAGCTCTTGGAGGAACACCTTATTACGATTTCTATTGGTCGGGAACGGATGGATCCGATTATGTGATTAGAAATCCAGAGGTAACTCTCGATACAACCACAACTTATACTGTAACTGTAGTTGATTCACATGGTTGTTCCAGTAATTCACCAAATATTAAAGTTAATGTTTATCCTGATTTGGAAATTGAACTTGTTAGTACGAGTTACGATTCAATTTGCCATGGCGATCCTGCAATTGTTGAAGTGGATGTCAGTGGTGGAAATGGGGGACCTTATAGCCTGACATTGCAAGATGGACAAGTTGTACCAGCTCCGTTTACCGTTTATCCTTCAGAAACAACAAATTATATTATTACTTTGGATGATGCCTGCGGAAGTCCTTCTGTACAGGATTCTATTGAAATTATTGTGATGCCAAAACCCGGAAATTCATTTACTTCTGATAAAGTAGAAGGTTGTCCACCATTAAATGTGAAATTTAATGAGGTCTCTGAAGATGAAGGACAAACTTACCTCTGGAGCTTCGGTGACAATGGGTTTGCCTATGTGAAAAATCCAAGACATTTTTATCAAGAAGGTGGACAATTTCCGGTAACATTAACCGTAACGTCAGAGTTTGGTTGTAAAAACACACGAACTATTGAAAATATGATTTATGTTTTCGAAAAACCGATTGCCGATTTTTATACTGATAATAATTATGTAAGTGTGTTTGATCCTGAGGTCCAATTCTTTAATCTCTCTGAAGCTGCAGATAGTACGTATTGGTTTTTTGGTGATGGTGACTCTTCTCACTTTGAAAATCCAAGCCATAACTTTACTGATATTGGAGAATACGAAATTAAACTTATTGTTGAATCCAATAAAGGTTGTTTTGATACAATTAGTAAAGTAATTAATGTGCGAGATGAATTTACATTTTATGCGCCAACAGCATTTACACCCAATGGGGATGGTCATAATGATTTTTTTATGGTTTATGGAAACGGAATTGATAAAAATGAATTTAATTTAACGATTTACGATCGCTGGGGAGAATTGATTTTTGAATCAGAAATTTATGACATTGACCGACCCATGGAATCAGCTTGGGATGGAACCTATAACGGAAATCGTGCGAAAGGTGATCTATTGCTTCACAATGGTGTCTATTATTGGTACGTCAAATTTAAAGACTATACAGGTATATGGTACGAAAAAGAAGGAATTGTAACACTTATTAGATAACTAGCCAGGCCGATATAAAACACCTTTTCCAAAGTTCAAAACTTTGGAAAAGGTGTACTTGTAAACTTTAATCAAATCTCTATTGAAATAACTGAGCAACTTCTTTTTTCAAAGCCTCAATTGCCTCATGCGTAGGTGCTTTATCTTTTTCTATCAGTCGATCAAATATTTCACGCGAAAGTTCCATCGCATTTACCTCGGGTTTTACTCTATCCGCAGCATTATTAATCAGTTGAATTGTCAACTCTTTTGCTATTCGTACTTTTTCCCATGATTCAGATGATAAATAAAGTTGTTGCGACAAATTATGTTCATATTCTGCTCGAATAAGTTCTAAAAGCTCTTTATGTAACTGTCCTGCATTCATTTTTGGTGTTTGCAAGCGTACAATAATGCTATTTGGAGTAATACGCTCCAAAAAGATAATAACCCGCTCATACGCCTGAAATCTTAAAGGTGTTACGATTTTGCGGTTATTTACTGCTAACTCCATGCGTTTTAAATCGTGCTCTTTCTTTGCATGTCTATTAATCATGTAAATTGCTGTAAACATGACAATTAATGATGGAATGCTTGCTAATAATATTTGTCCTGTCATAATTTTTAAATTAGGATGTTGTATAATATGCTTTAGTTTATTCTAAAACGTTAAATTTACATAAAAATTTAGACTCTGATATGATAGATAAGAAAATTTCGAAACGATTAGAGGCATTATCTGTAAGTGCCACACTTGCAATGACTCAGAGAAGCCGTGATTTGAGCGCTCAAGGATATGATGTGATTAATTTGAGCATTGGAGAACCCGATTTTGATACTCCTGACTTTATAAAAGAGGCAGCAATCAAGGCAATCCAAGAAAACTTGACTCATTATCCTCCTGTGCCCGGATATCCAGAATTAAGAAAAGCAATTTCTGATAAATTTGCACGTGAAAATGATTTGAATATTGCATCTGAGCAAATTGTCGTGTCAACCGGAGCAAAACAATCCTTAATAAATGTTTTACTTTCCGTTGTTAACCCAGATGATGAGGTGTTAATTCCTGCGCCATATTGGGTGAGTTATATTGAAATGGTGAAGGTTGCTGAAGGAAAGCCTGTCGTTTTGCCATGTGGTATCGAATCAGACTTTAAGCTTACTCCCGAACAGTTAGAAGATGCTATTACGCCAAAAACACGAGCCATTATTTATTCCTCTCCATCTAATCCGACAGGAAGTTTATATACAAAACTCGAGTTAGAAGCTTTGGCGAATGTCTTGGCAAAACATAAAAATATTATCATTCTTTCGGATGAGATATATGAACATATAAACTTTCGTGGAAAGCATGAAAGTATTGCACAATTCCAGCAAGTAAAAGATCAAACTGTCATTGTTAATGGAGTTTCCAAAGGCTATGCAATGACAGGATGGCGCATTGGCTATATCGGTGCTCCATTATGGATTGCTAAAGCATGTACAAAGTTGCAGGGACAATTTACTTCAGGAGCATGTTCAATTGCACAAAAGGCTGCCGAAGCTGCATTAAATGGTGGCGTTGAAGCATCTCAAAAAATGACAAAAGTGTTTGAAACGCGGCGTGATTTGTTCCTTAAGGGGATACGCGACATTCCCGGAATGAAGGTTAATGAACCAGGAGGCGCATTTTACCTTTTCCCTGAAGTAACTGCGTATCTTGGAAAATCTTTCGAAGGAAAACTCATTGAAACATCAGGTGATCTTGCAATGTACTTACTCGAAAATGCGCATGTCGCAACTGTTGGTGGCGACGCATTTGGTGCACCTGAATGTTTGAGATTTTCTTATGCAACATCTGAAGAAAATATTGAAGAAGCATTAAGACGTGTCAAAGAAGCGCTGAATTTATTACAATAGAATTTGGCTCTATTAAACGACATTGTTGTTTCAAATATTTTAATCAAAATGATTTTATTGATGTTTTTATTTTTGATAATGAAAAATTGATGAAATAATTATACCGATTATAATTAGTAAATGGTATTATAAGTGTTTAAGTTTTAATAAATTTTAAATATCGAATATCGAATGATAAAGTTAAAACAATAATGAGAAATTTTGAATCATTAATAATTAAATCAGAGTAGGCTGAGCAAGTAGCATAGTTTTAAACATTAATAATTTGAAAATTTGAATTTGTTTAGGATTTAGGATTTCCTGTTTATCTGGTTTAGTTTTAATAAATTTTAAATATCGAATATCGAATGAAAAATGATAAAGTTAAACCTTATATCCGCCACATGGGGATACAAAATAAAATAAATTTCCTTGCGGATTTTGGGTTAAATATGATTTACAGAATCGATTGAATACATATCGGTATAACACTATTTTATTTAAATAGAGCCAATAATTTTACATTTGATACCGTTTCCTGGAGTTAAAATTCGGGAAACGTTTTTTTTATTCTTTTATGCAAATCATTACAGATTTTTTTGTAAATTTGGATAAATCCAAAGAACTTAAAATTATGAAGCGATTGATTTATGCTTGTTTGATTATATTCATTAGTATTACTGCATTTTCGCAAGTTGATATCTCATTTAATTACACCGAAGCCTTACCCAATGATAATATCAAAGTGGTTTTGGAAGTAGAATCCTTGAATGAAATGTGGGTTGGTACCTATCTCGGAATTGCTCGATATGATGGAAATACTTGGACTCAGGAAACAAATATTGGTGGTGCTGCTAATTTGAACGCTTACGATATGATTGAAGCAGATGACGGAACCGTTTGGGTCGCACTTGGTGGTGGCGGTGTCTCAAAATATGACGGTGGAATCTGGACAAACTATACTACTGCAGATGGTTTGTGCTCTAATTCAATATGGACAATTGCTGAAGACTTAGACGGAAATATATGGGCTGGTTCTACCGATGCTGGTGTCTCTGTTTTTGATGGAATTTCTTGGAATACTTATACGCTTAGTGATGGGCTCGTTGGAAATTCGGTTGTCGAAATTCTTGTAACAAAACTTGGATACGTTTGGCTGGGAACGGCCAACGGCGTAAGCGTTTGGGATGGAGTTTCATTTGCAAATCTTACCATTAATGAAGGTATGCCATCAAACCTTGTTCGTGATTTATATCAGGATTTTAATGGAAATGTCTGTGTCGGATCTAGTAACGGAATTGGAATGTATAATGGTGCCGATTGGACATATTTAACCACAGATGACGGTCTGCAAACCAATAATATCCTGCAAATTACACAGTTACAAAATGGAGATTTTCTCTTTGCTACTGATATCGGAATGATTCATTATGATGGAACAAATTTTACTTTATTGGATTATGATAACGGCATTGCTTCGGATATTGTTCGTGGTATTACTGTCGTTTCAAATGGAGATATTTGGTTAAGTACCCCTTTTCATGGAATTTCCATTGTTGATACTGAAAATGCATTTAATAACATAAGAACCAATTTGAATCTTGTTAATGATGAAATTAATGTGCTGAATGCTGTTGGAAACACGCTTTGGATAGGGACAAATGAAGGTGCAAACCTATTTGATGGTGAAATTTGGAGAACGTTTAATACCCAGGATGGCTTGGTTGGAGATACCGTTGTTGATATTGCAGTGGAAGGATCAATTAGCTATTTTGCATGCCGTGGTGGATTGTCAATTTATGAAGATCAAAATTATGATGAATATACTATGGCTGAAGGTTTGCTTTCTGATACCATTAATGCAGTCGAAGTTTTAGCAGATGGAACTATTTACCTTGGAACTTACGCCGGTCTTATGGAAATTCAAACCGATGCCAGTATGACAAATTTTATTGTCCTCGACGGCTTGGCAAACGATACAGTTTATGATTTAATTACTGATGCATCAGGGGATTTGTGGATAGGAACAAAAAACGGATTAAGCCATTTTTCAGGCGGAGTTTTTACAAATTACGATGAAACTGATCTCGGTGGTAATGATATCCGAGCACTATATCTTGATCAAAATAATGATTTATGGGCAGCTACCGAAAATTCACTTGCAAAATATGCTGGCGGAGTATGGACGTTTTATAATTATCCAACAGGAAATCAACCTGTGGTAAAAATCCAAGAATATGACGGAAATATTTATTTTCTAACTGAAGATACCGGAACAATCTGGACATTTAATACCACGACAACTACTTTTGTTGGAACAACAATCACTCACAAGCATGATTTTGCAATTCTGACAAAATCTTATTTGTATTATGGTGCAAATGCGGGTGTTGAAGGACAATATCTTATTGGAGAAGATAGAAATACGATTAATACTACAAATACAACCTGTCCTGAAACGGCAGATGGACAAATTGAAATAATTGAAAACACAGTTAATCCACCCTATTCTTATTCGATAGATAATGGGGCAAATTTTGTGTCGGGTAATACTTTTACCGGTTTGGTTGCAGGACAATATCATGTCAAAGTACTTAACGGACTTGGGCAATTTACTCAAGACTCCACTGTGTTTATTCGTTATGATGATTTTGTAGATGCAGTGATTGACTTAGAACAAATTGATTGTTTTGGTGAGAATAATGGACTTGTGCAAGTGTTTTCCGGAGAACCCGGTTATACAATTTCTTGGGCAGATAGTCCGGTAACGGATGAGCTTCGTGAAAATCTTATACCAAATACTTATACCGTCACTGTGTCAAATGCATCTTGTGATGTCGTACGTCATAACCAAATTGTGGAGCCAGAACAAATTAATTTATCAGCAATAACTGTTGTTGATGTCGCGTGTTTTGGAGATAGCACCGGTAGTATTAATGACACAGTAACAGGAGGAACACTACCCTATGAATTTATGTGGGCTGATGGGGAGGAAACCGAAGATCGTCTTAATTTAGTTGCAGGAGATTATATAGTTACCGTTACGGATGCCAATGGGTGTACTGCTGAAAATTCGGAAACAATTTCTCAACCCGCCGCAGCGCTTGCAGTATCTGAAACCATTCAGAATGTGCAATGTGCAGGCGATGAAACCGGCGAGATTTTACTCGAAATTTCAGGAGGAACAATTCTTTATGATATTATTTGGAATGATGATGTGACGGATGAAGATCGGCTAAATATTCCAAATGGAGATTATGACGTAACAATTACCGATGCTCATGGATGTTCAATCACTGAATCTTATACTGTGGACGCTCCAAATGCACTTGAATTTACCTTGGTAACTTACGATGATGTATTGTGTGCCGGAGCGGAAAATGGGAGCATTAATGTAACAACTCAAGGTGGAACTGGTACGTCTGCTTATGAATGGACATTGGAGGGTGAGGCCGGAGTTTTTAGTACGGATCAAAATATTGAAAGCCTTGCTGCAGGAGAATATACCATTGTTGTAACGGATGAAAATTCCTGTCAGATTGATTCTACCCTTACCATTGCAGAGCCAACGGAATTAAGTTTGAATTTCGATTTGACACCCATAACCTGTCAGGGATATGATGATGCTATTATTGAGGCACTTCCAGGTGGAGGTACTGAACCCTATATTCAATATTATTGGTCTTATGCAGATAACACAAATATTATTGGGGTAGAATCTGAATTGCCCGATTGTCAGTCGGGATGGTATCATGTTACCGTTACAGATGCACATTATTGTGAAATCATTGATTCTATTGAAGTGATTAATCCTCCTGAGCATACTATTGAGCTGATTGTTACTGATATGCCTTGTCATGGTAGTGAAGCCGGACAAATTGAAGTTGTTGTCGATGGTGGATCAACTACTGATTTAACTTACACATGGTCAAATGCTGCTGGAAATGTGTCGATTGCAACCGGTTTGGGAGCTGATGAATATACGGTAACCATTACTGATGCAACAAATTGTGAATTGGTTGAAACGGCAGAAGTTGTTGAGCCGTTACTTGGTGAACTTGGTGCCTTTGATGAAAGCGGATTAGCTTGGCTTTGTGGAGGCTCTAATACAACACTTGATGCTGGCCCGGGATATCTGTCTTACCTCTGGTCAACAGGGAGTTCTGAACAAAGTATTGAGGTTGATACAGAAGATACATATACCGTTTTTGTTGTAGATACTGATGATTGCGAATATGGAGATACTGTCGAAGTCGAATTATCTTATCCTTATAATAATGAGGAAATTTGTTTTGCAACGGTAGATGAAAATAATCACATTAATTTATTATGGAATAAAACTCCGAATGTGGGGACAGCAAGTTATAATATTTATCGGAAAAATCCGGCCACCAGTGATTATGATTTAATCGGAAATCAGTTGTATGCTTTACCGGGGCTTTTTGTTGACGATAATACAAATGCTGCTGAAATGGATCAGGATTATAAAATTTCCGTTGTGGATACTTGTGGAGGTGAATCTGTGCTAAGTGAGATGCATTCTAACATTAGCTTGTATGTTAATGCTGATGTAAATGGTGGCTGTACTTTGAATTGGGATTCCTATGAAGGATATTTTGTAGTCTATTATTTTATCATGCGTGGAACTACTCAGGGTAATATGCAAGTGGTTGATTCTGTTCTTTATACCGATTTTGACTTTGCTCAAATGAATCCTGATGCTAATGGAGTATATTATCAAATTATGGTGAAACGACCCGATTTTTGTACTCCGGGCGATGGTACCGAATACGGTTTTGCTTACTCAAATATTGTGTATTGCGATAATTTAACGGGCATGGCGCAAATGGCTTATGGAGGAATTAATGTGTATCCAAATCCGTTTGATCATGCAATTTCTGTTGATTTAATGCTGAAAATTCAAAGCGACATTCATTTGAAATTATATAACAGCATGGGACAGCTTGTTGTCGATACGGTTTATAACGACATGCCGGCAGGTGATCATCAGTTGAGTTTACGAAATTTAAATGTTGTGTCCGGGCTTTATAATCTGCAATTGCATTTTGGAGATCAAGTTTGGCAACAACAAATTGTGAAATATTAACACCCCAAAAACCGCTGTTCACCGCAGCGGTTTTTTTATTCCCCCCAGGTTTTACCCAGAACCAATAAATTACAGCCCAGCTCACACAAATTGCATTGTTCACCAACAAAACCCTTTGCATTTCAACAATTTTTATTGCTCGTATCTATATGGGGGGCAGTTCGTATAAATTTACAAAAACTTCATGAGAAATGTTTGTTGTTTGCTGGGTTTTGGGGTATGTTTGGAGGAAGCATATTACAGAAGGTAATTAGTATATTTATAAAAAAGATATTATGAAAAAGATAATACTAATATTTTTATTTTTACCATTCTTTGCTCATGCACAATGGTATAAATTAGATAGCATTACTGATCAATCATTAAATGCTGTATCTTTTACAGATGAAAACACCGGATATGTTGCCGGTGAAAATGGAACTTTGTTTAAAACCACTGATTCAGGAGAAAGCTGGTTTCAATTAGAATTGAATACAGACTATGATATTACCAACATGTGTTTTCCTGCAGTGGATACAGGTTACATTATATGTAAAAAACATGATTATAATGGTTATAGATTTAAAATTTTCAAGACTGTTAATGGAGGTGCATACTGGACAGAACAGGATAGTTTGATTGGAAGCGACTCAACAGGATTTTTAAATGGCATTGATTTTTTGGATACAAATATAGGCATTGCAGTTGGTAGAGTCGGTGCAGGTGTAGACGACACATATATTCCACAAATCTTATACACAAAAAATGGAGGTGCTACATGGCAATTTTTTAATTTACACGAGTATTTTAATAATTATGAAGATTATATTAGTTATGTTTACTTAAACGATGTGGCAATATATGACAGCACACATGCGGTTGCTGTTGGCATGGGTGATGCATATCACACATTTGAATTTGCAGAAGATACAATTATTTGGAATTGTTTATACGAAGGTGAACCTGGCATGAGTAATGAACTTTTTTCGGTTTGCTTTGCCGATGAAAATACTGTATTTACCGGTGGGCAAGAGGGAGAAGTATATAAAATAGAAAACGAAAATTGGAGTGGATGAGTAACCTATCTTATTGACACTCCACATAATGTACATGTTCGAGCAATTATATTTGTTTCAGAAACCTTGGGTTTTATTGGAGGTGGAGACATCTATAATACAACTAATAGTGGTGTTTTATGGGAAAGACAAAGTTTGCAATCTGCACGTGATATTGAATTTGTTAATAATCTTGTTGGATATACTGTTGGATATAATGGGGTTATTATGAAAACCATGAATGGAGGCGTTTTTATTAAAAACGAACTGTTATCAATCAATGTTGATATTTATCCCAATCCGGCAGACGATGTTGTTTATATTGCGACAGATTTACCTCAACACGAAACGTTCATATTTAATATTTTAGATATCAATGGAAAAATAGTTAAACATGGCGTAATAGATGATAAACATAAAAAAATCAGCATAGCCAATATAAAATCCGGCAGATATATTATAAAGTTAATTACCTCAAAAGGAGAAATCAATTGTAAATCATTTGTTAAATTGTAGAATTATGAAAAAATTAACCATTACGCTTGCTATACTATTTTTTACACTAATAAGTTTTGCTGATTATACTGGGAATATTGAATTTAGTCAAAGAGATTTGAATTTTTCTACTTTGGATGGATATGATGTTGTGAGTTTAAACAATGCATCTTACACTGAAATTGTTGGGGCACCTCAATTGCCTGTTGTTACAAAGCGTTTTGTTATTCCTGCTAATGAAAACTTCGTTGATCTAATTATAACAGGATCAAATTCAATTCAACTTAATGGAAATTATAACATATACCCGGTTTAAACACCAGTGCCAACAAATATGTCCACTGCTTTATTTATGTTTGATGAGCCAGATACACTAATTTACGGGAATAATAGCCCATACCCCGGAATACGTATGGAATATTTAGGAGATTATGGTGTTAAGGGGTATCATGTGGTAACAGTTGAATTTTACCCACTAGATTATAATCCAATAAAGGGCACATTAGAACTATATACCGATATCAGTTTTACAATTGTATGTTCAACAGGGAATGATGATATTCTATTACCACAGAAGCAATCATTATATTCATACAATTTATCAAAATCATATATTAAAGGAATTGTTGAAAACCCTAAAGATGTTGAAAAAGTTGAAGGTGGTGCATTGAATATTCTTTCAGAAAATGGGAAAATAGCCAATCTTAAGGGAATGAGTCCGGCTACCTTAAATAATATTCCTGATTACGTAATTATAACAGAAACTGATCTGATGAACGAATTTCAGGTATTAGCAGATTGGAAAACCCAAAAAGGAGTATATGCCGTTGTAGTTGATAAAACTGAAATATATCAGCAATACAATGGTTATGATAATGCAGAAAAAATACGCAATTATCTAAAAGATGTGTACTCCAATTGGGGTAGTTCTTATGTATTGCTTGGAGGAGATACAGATGTTATTCCTACTCGTTTAACACGTATATATTCTTCTGGTTATAAAACAGATTTTCCCCCAATCATTGCAGATTTGGATAATGATGAAGAATATGAAATTGTTTTTATTTTAGCCACTGGAAATCAGGCATCAATAATTGCCATAAATACAGATGGTAGTTTTGTCTCAGGTTTTGACCCCTTATCGTCTCCGCCAACGCTCTCTATTACAGGTTCTGTGTCGGGTGATTCTTATCAATCACAATCTTGTCCTGCCTTTTCAATGGCGGATTTAGACAAGGATGGAGATATAGAAATTGTGTGTGGTGATAATAATCATTTATACATATGGAATAATCAAGGAATATTAATGAATGATATTAATATTAATAACTATTCAACACGTACCGAAAAAGCGCCAATAATTGCTGATATAGACAATGATCCTAGTGATTTGGAAATAGTTGTTGTTAGAGCAATTGAAAGTTCAGTAGGCTCAGATATTTTAGCTTATAAAAATAACGGGCAAGTTGTCTCAGGATTTCCAATTCATTTGAATGAATTCATTTGGAACTCACCATTAATTGATGATATAGATAATAATGGGGTTAATGAGTTGATTGTGACCGCTCCAACAAAGTTTTATGTATGGAATACACTTGGTCAAAGTTTTAATAATGTTTTTGGTTGGGGGAGTTATCGTAAAGATGCTCAAAATACAGCTGTAATTCCAATTTGTTATTTTGATAATAGTATTTACGAAGTTAATGAAGATCTAATATGTGACACCAAAATTAAACTGAATGGAAATCTTAATGTTACTAATAATTCAACATTGATACTTAATTCAACGTTATTAATGCATGAAGAGTCAATCATTACAATACAGAATGGGAGTACATTAAAAATTGAAAATGGTGGTAACATAAATGGAAGTTGTAATCCAAATTTTAGTGGTACAATAAATGTTGAACCCGGTGGTATCCTTGAGTTAGGTGATGGAGGAATTATCCAAATGGGTGATGATGGCTTGATTTATGTCAAGTCAGGTACATCTATGAATGGGATTTTTTCATATGCTGGAATTGCTGGTACAGGGGAAATTATTTTGAATGATAATAATACCTGCTTGAATATAGAGGGTGATTTGTCCATAGAGGATGATTTGATTTTCACCTTTACCGGCGACGGCTACATCAAATTCTCTAACCCCGGCGGAGATGCCACCAACAACATTTTCTGCGGCAGTGGTGCCTCCATTGTGTTACAGGGCAGCGGGCAGAATGATAAAATTATGGAGGTATAGCAAAGTAGGGATGCGATTAATCGCATCCCTACTTTGTTGTATTCATGAAACTTATTATTTTGTGCGTTCAGAAAAAGGGATGCGATTAATCGCATCTTTAGCAACTGCACCTGTTGGTTTTCCGCCGCCATTGGCAGAAAATCCTTCCCAATAAAACGTATGATTCCATGTTTGGGCTGCATTATTAAAAATCCCACCTTCTGATTTCATCACAATTTCATCAAGTGGCATATCATCAAACTCAGTGCCTTCAATTCCAGCATTCAGCTTATTAACATATCCCTGATGGTGTTTTGTGTAATGAAATTCAACAGTTTCTTTTGAAATCTGTGGTTCTAACGCATCCATTGCGTATGGTAATTCTGGTAATTTAATACTAATAATATTTTTTCTCTTTTAATTGCAATAATATAACCGATATAGCAACGCTTTGTTTTGAGACAAAACGGTATTATTTTATCGAAATGCGTTTAATCACTGAGAGTTCGTGAGTATATTGTTTAATGTCTGCATTGTAAATTCCTGAATGGTCAAGTTTATCAATACGAACAGTTCCACTTGCGTGAATAATTTGTTCGTTATTTAAAATAATTCCAACGTGAATAATTTTCCCTTTTGGGTTTTGAAAGAAAGCCAAATCACCAGCCTCCGCATCGTGTCTGAAGCAAATAGTTTCTCCGAGCTCAACTTGTTGCGATGCATCTCTAGGAATCGTTAATCCGTGCATCCGAAATAAAATTTGAGTAAAGCCGGAGCAATCCATTCCCAGCACTGTTTTTCCGCCCCAAAGATATGGGCTATTTATATATTGCATTGCAGAATCAGTAATATGGGCTGCGGGCACAAAGAAATCAGCAAAATCACTATGTACAAATGAGAATTGCTTGTTGCCGAGTAAAAAACTCCCGGTTTCATCAGGTTTTGGAACGCTTGCTCCGCCGGGAATTCGCATTATTAGATTTTTTTCATCTTTAATCTCACATAAAACTGTCTGAATTGTTACAGATTTTTCATCCTCAGACTGAGGTTCCTTTCTAATTTCACCTGCCATGCTTCGGTCAATCCAAGCCTCATAATCATCATTTAAGTTGCGAATTTTTAGCCATTTTCCATTGGTTTGAATGACTTCAAATTCATCTCCAAAAAGCAGTTGGCTGACTTGCTCGCTATGTTCGTTAGAGACAGAACGCATGGGGATTAAGGGTAAACATGTGATGCCTGATTTCATAACTATCGTTTTAAACACAGATCGTAAACCTCAAGTTATTTGTTGTTTATCGATTTCTTAGATCATTTCTTTGTCTCAGTTCAAAAATATACATTTATACGTTGATATAAAGCCTTTTTTATCAACATGGATTTGTTAACCAATTCCATTATATTTGTATTTTGAAACTAAGCTTATGAAAATAAATATTAAGAAAGGAATATTGCGATTTTACGTTGTTGCACTCTTTATTTTAGTGTATGGCGCAATTGTATTGATGTATCCGAAAGAACGGAAATTTGAATACGAATTTAAAGCCGGCGCACCATGGATGCACGAAGATTTAATCGCGGAATACGATTTTCCGATTTTAAAATCAGACGAGAGAATTAATGAAGAAAAAGATAGCATAAAAGATAGTTTTATTCCGTATTTTATTTTTGATACCACCGTACTATCTTCTTCAATAAATAAACTTGAAACGGCATTTATTTCACATTGGAATGGGTTTTTAAAAGGAAATTCAGCCCAACGATTCGCTGTCAAATTTGTCGGATTTACGAATAATCCTGCAATTTTACGCGATAGCCTGTTGAAATCATACTTGACTGAAGCTGAAAAAGTGTATGAAAGCGGACTTATTGAGTTGGCTGATACTGTCAATAGAAACACATTTGAGTTTTTAATTCTACGAGAAAACTTATCTTACTCTGCTACATTGGATGCGATTTACGTTAAACACGATTTAAATAATTACATGCAAGGCAGGGTTTTAATGAATTTTTCGGAATCCTTGAAAAACAATGATAAATTTCGTGAACTGATTAATGAGTTTTCCGTTGCGGATGTTTTGTCACCAAATCTAGTGTATGATAAATCGACCAATCAAAAACTCTTAAATGAAAAAATAGAAAACTTGTCGTTGAGCAGTGGCATGGTGCAGGAGGGTGAGCTTATTGTTCAGCAGGGAGGAATCGTTGATAATCAAAGTTATATTGTCCTGCAAAGCTTGAAAAAGGAGTTTGAAAGTAATGCCAGTATTAAAAATAAAGGATTTCTTATTCTCGGAATTAGCTTACTCTACCTTGCAACGGCTTTTGCTTTGTTTATGTTTCTTTTGAATTTTAAACCAAGAATTTTAAACTCCGCGTCGAACATTACATTTGTATTGTTACAGGTGCTTATTTTTACTGGTTTAGCAATGCTGATGTCTCGATATCCAGACATTCCGGTTTATGTCATTCCTTTTGTCATTGTCCCAATGTTGGTACAAACATTTTTTGACGACAGAACAGCCCTTTTCGTTCATATTATTGTGATTATGATGGTCGGATTTGTGGCTCCCAATGGCTTCGAATTTATTTTCATACAGATGATTACTGGAATTGTTGCCGTTTTTAGTCTTAAAAATATTCAGCAACGAAAACGCATGTTTGTTACTGCATTTTATGTTTTATTAAGCTATGCGGTTTTGTTTTTCTCAATGCAAATTATGTACAGGGGTGGCTTACCGCATGTTAATTGGGTTGATTTTGCTTGGTTTGGCGGTTCTGCCTTATTGATTTTATTTACCATCCCTTTAATTTGGGTTTATGAAAAGATTTTTGGTTTTATTTCAGATGCGACGCTTATGGAATTAGCCGATACTAATCATCCTTTACTTCGCAAATTAGCAGAAAAAGCACCGGGTTCTTTTCAACATTCAATGCAAGTTGCAAACCTTGCCGAGGCAGTTGGTCGAGTAGTGGGTGGAAATCCATTACTAATCCGGACAGGCGCATTATATCATGATATTGGAAAAGCTGAAAATTCAGAATATTTTGTCGAAAATCAATCGGGATTTAATCCACATGATAATTTGGAGTATGATGAATCTGCTAAAATCATAATTTCTCATGTAACACGCGGAGTTAAAATGGCAAAAAAAGCAAAACTCCCCGAATCAATAATTGATTTTATCCGTACACATCATGGAAGTGGGAAGGTACAATATTTTTATCGTTCTTACCTGAATAAATATCCAGATAAGGAAATTGATGATGCGAAATTTACTTATCCCGGACCATCACCAAAAATCATTGAACATGTAATTTTAATGATGTCTGACTCTATTGAGGCGGCAACCCGAACTTTGAAAGAATATTCTGAAGAAAGCATTTCAAAAATGGTGAATTCAATTATCGATTCGCAATTAGCCGACGGACAGTTTGATCATGTGGATATTACATTGCGAAAAATCAGTTTGGCGAAAAAGGTGTTTACTGAGAAATTACTCAGTATTTATCATACCCGTATTGAGTATCCTGAGTTAAATAAAAAAGATACTGATACTAAAGATGCGCAATAAATTTTACATATTTGTGTTTCTTTTTTGAATGCTTTTTTTGTGCTTATGCGATATTTGTTGATTAGCCTCGCTTTTTTGTTTGTAACGCTGCCTGTGGTTGAGGCGCAACAAATAATACGTGTACACGGGTTTGTAACAGATGAAACAGGGGAGCCAATCGCGTTTGTCAATATTATGAATTTAAAAGCAAATGGTGGAACAGCTACCGATATGAATGGTAAGTATGAGTTCACCTTGTCATTTTCCGATAGTTTACATTTTAAAGTTTCTGCTGTCGGATATGAAAAAAAAATCATGCATTTCGCAGTAAATCAACGAACAGATATCCGCTTAGATATTTCGTTAAAACAGGCTGTTGAGATACTTGAGCAGGCAATTGTCGAAGATAAAATGATTCGGAAAGCTGGCTTAACTCGCCTCGATCCGAAAATTACAAAATATGTTGTTTCAACGGTTGGCGTTGAGTCGTTAATAAAGAGTTTGCCAGGAACATCTTCAAATAATGAATTGAGCTCACAGTACAATGTTCGAGGCGGAAATTTTGATGAAAACTTAGTGTACGTAAATGGAGTTCAGGTTTATCGTCCCATGTTAATTCGCTCAGGACAGCAAGAGGGGTTGAGTTTTATTAATCCAGATATGGTGTCTTCTTTGGTTTTTTCTGCAGGCGGTTTTGATGCTACTTACGGTGATAAAATGTCATCTGTTTTGGATATTACCTATAGAAAACCACGAGAAAATGCAGCCAGTTTTTCTGCAAGTTTACTTGGTGGAACAGCTCATCTTGAAGGAATTTCAAAAAATCATCGTTTTCAGTACTTAATGGGTGCACGTTATAAAACCAATCGCTATCTGTTAAAATCTTTGGATACTGAAGGTCAATACGAGCCCAATTTTGGAGATGTGCAAGCCTATTTTAATTATTTGCTAAATGAACGTTGGGAAGTGTCATTGCTTGGTAATTACGCCCGAAATACTTATCGGTTTTTTCCAGAGTCGGGCGAAACCTCGTTTGGAACTTTTAATGAAGCATACAAATTAAAAATTTATTTTGAAGGACAGGAAAAAGATACCTATTCAACCGGAACCGGAGCATTAAGCTTTAATTATCAGGATATGGATAGCTTGTCTATGCGCTTTATTCTTTCAGGATTTTTTACCGATGAAGAAGAGCGCTTTGATATTTTGGGACAGTATTATTTGAATAATCTGGAAACCAATCCCGGTGAAGAAGATTATGGTGACTCAGTAACAAATATTGGTGTTGGATCCTTCTTAGATCATGCGAATAATCATCTTTCAGCCAGCGTACTAAACCTAAATCATTCAGGGCGAAAAGACTGGGGTAATCAAAAAATCAAATGGGGTGGAAAATATCAAATTGAGTCCATCGATTATATTCTTAAAGAATGGAAAATGATTGATTCTGCCGGCTATTCATTGCCGTATAGTGATGAAAATGTGTTGCTTTTCTTTACAGATACTTCCAATTTAGATTTGTTTTCACATAGAGCAGATATTTATGCTCAGCATGAAATTGATTTTCGTCGAGACAGTAATGAACTTAGCTTAGTAAGTGGGATACGTGGGAATTACTGGTCGTTTAATAATCAGTTTTTAGTGTCGCCGCGAGTTGCCGTTTCCTACGATCCTAATAGTTGGCGTGATGTTCTTTTTCGTTTGTCTGGAGGGATATATCATCAGCCGCCGTTTTTTAAAGAAATGATTTTGCCAAATGGTTCTGTCAATGAGGATATTAAGGCACAGTCATCGGCACAGGCTGTGTTGGGTGGCGATTATGTGTTTAAAGCTTGGGACAGACCATTTAAACTCATGAGCGAGGTGTATTACAAATATTTGTGGAATGTGATTCCTTACGATATTGAAAATGTGCGAATACGCTATTATGGAGAAAATATGGCAGTAGGGTATGCTGTAGGTTTTGATTTAAAAGTGAATGGAGAGTTTGTGAAAGGGACAGAATCGTGGATTTCACTCTCTATTATGCAAACAAAAGAAGATATTGAAGGCGATTTTTACATTGATACTGTGGGAAATACGGTATATCCCGGATATTTACGTCGCCCTACCGACCAGCGTGTAAATGTCAATATCTTTTTTCAGGATTATTTACCCGGAAATGAAAGCTGGAAAACTCATTTGAATCTTGTTTACGCTTCAGGACTGCCTTTTGGCCCCCCGAATTCGCCCCGCTATATGGCAACTGGTACCATACCGGCATATCGACGCGTTGATTTGGGAATTTCAAAACAAATTGTCGGGAAAAAGACGAGTTTCTCGGAGAAAAGCCCGTTCCGATTTATTAAAGATTTTTGGATTTCATTGGAAGCCTTTAATCTTTTGGATATTAATAATACCATATCTCATATTTGGGTGTCTGATATTTCCGGAAGACAATATGCTGTCCCAAATTATTTAACGGGCAGACGATGGAACCTCAAATTATATATGGCTTTTTAGTAGCATTTGTAAAACGTATAAATCATGGAAAAATGTCCGATATGTCAATCCCTTGCTGAGCCGTTTTATCTTACTCAAAAACGCAATTTTTATCAATGTAGTTTTTGTAAAACCATCTATTGTCCTTCAAGGTATTTTCCCGATTTTGATGCAGAAGGTGCGCGTTACAGAACCCATAATAATGACGTGAACGATCCGGCATATCAGACCTTTGTAAAGCCAGTTGTGGAGGTTGTAAAAACATATTTTTCACCGGAACATGTTGGGCTTGATTATGGTGCAGGTCCTGGCCCTGTCATATCAAAGCTTTTACATGATCAAGGGTACCAACTTTCGCTTTACGATCCCTTTTTTCATCCCGATAAGGAGCAGCTTAAAAAAAAATACGATTTTATTGTTGCTTGTGAAGTTATTGAGCATTTTCATTATCCGACAGTTGATTTTCAATTATTATTTGATATGTTAAATCCGGGGGGCAAACTTATTTGTATGACATCGATTTATAATGAAAGTATTGATTTTAAAAACTGGTATTATAAAAATGATCCTACTCATGTGATTTTTTATCATGAAAAAAGTCTGGAGTTCATAAAATCGCATTTCGGGTTTTCTCAGCTTGATATACAAGGGAATGTGATTGTTTTTTCAAAATAAATTAATTAAAATCGGTATAAAACGAAAAATCATACTGTTATGAAAGCAAATATACTGGTCTTAATTATAATCTGTTTCGCGCATTCTGGGTTTTCTCAAAATACAAAATTTCAGTTTTTTGATGATCCAGCTTTTGGAGACGCGTTTGTTTCAGACATTCGCAGTCCGATGATGAAAATGGAATTCCTAAGATTGAATCGCTTAGACGATAATTTTTATTTAAGCAATTATGCAAATCGTCCCTTTATCGAAACTCATTTTGGGGCTGATATTCCCTTGATAGCGTATCATAATCCAGTTAATAATGTATCATGGAAATTTAATGCGGATATTGCAAGTATTGTATTAGTTGATATGTTTGAAAAAACCACTGCACCGGTAATTAATAATGATTATTTTTTTGGCTTTAGTTTTTTTGTTTTAAAAACAATGAATCATAAACAGTTTAAAAATGTTGGTTTACAGCTGTTTCCCTTTTTTCATGAAAGCACTCATCTCGGTGATGAATTTGTGATGCACGGACAAGCTATGATTTCAGATTTTAAGCGAATTAATATTTCGTATGAAGCGTGGGAATTTGCTTTTGTGTTGAATGATCCTGATACAATTCACTCCAATTTGTTGTCGCTAAAAGCCGGTATGCACGGTTTGTGGTTTCCGTCTGAGGGATATTACGCGGTGGATAGTTTCGAGGTCGGCGGTGCAGATGTTCCCTTAAGTACAAAGAATTTCGAATATTTTGTTCAGATAAATTATCAGCATACGGAGGGGGCTTTATGCTCGAAGCGTTGGATGCAAGAAATTTCAGTTGAAGCAAGAAATCGAGTGAAGTTTGCCTTTGAGCCTGATCATATTGAGGACAGACTTTGGAGCATTAATTTGTATGCAGGGTATCGTCATTTATTAAAAAATCAAAAATCGAGTTTGGGATTTTATGTCAGATATTATTATGGGATAAATCCCCACGGACAAATGCGCAATGTTGCAGATTATCAAAGCATTGGATGTAGCATTGTTTATCGCTAGTTTGTTTTTTCCTTATTAGAGACAAAAAAATAGTAGTTTTCATGCTGGCATTAGATACGATTAATTATTTCACAATCCGTTTAACTGCAGTACCAGAGTTTGTTATAATTTTAAGCATGAATAACCCATTATTTTCTTTTGGTATCAGGTGTGAGATGTCTGACATTCCGCCATGTTCAATTGTAAGTTGATTAATGAATCTTCCAGTTATGTCGTAAAGTTCAAGATGCAATGTTCCTAAATGCTCTGAATTAAGCATGAGTTTTTCATCCATCGGATTAGGAAATACATTGAACTCATCTGATAATTTATTTGATGCAATGCTGTTGTATGTATTTACTGCAATATCATCAATGTACATTCGGTTGCCGTTTGTACTAAGAAAATCAAATCGAAATCTCAGATTCTCAGCATGTTCAAATAGTGTTTCGCTAATTGGGAACTCTTCATCTTGCCATTCCGTATTTTCAGGAATAAAAGTTGAAAATGAGTTGTAATTATTTGCTGTGTGAAGTGAGTTTCCAGATTTATAATACTGTATTGCCCATGATTCTCCACAATTTTGAGAAGCATAAATTTTCAAAACATCTGTATTGTTTGTTTGTTTTTGTGAATATGACATTTTAAAGTGCAGTTTTATAGGGAAGTCTGTACTGTCAACGACAATCGCTGGTGTAACAACAGAATTCGAAATATTGTAAGGTTCGTAGCGCGGGTCAATCATCAGAGCGTGTTGTCCTGAATATGCTGCATCATCAGTATATTGCCAACCTATTTCTCCTCCTTTGATATAATAGTAATCAGCAGATTCAAAATCAGCAATAATTGGAAAATCTTCTGATTCTAAATCGTCATAATACGGTAAAGAAAAACCGCTTTCTAACGGATATACTCGTATTGCTTGTGTAACAGTTTTTTCTGAGTTATCAGTTGGATTTGTCACTGTTAAGCTGACATTGTATATTCCAGTTTGTTGGTAATTTACGCTTGGGTTTTTTTCCAGTGAGTTGGCGGGTGTTCCACCCTCGAACTGCCACGAATAGCTGCTAATGGAATCTGTTTGATATGTTAAGTCTGTATAGTTGACCAGCATTCCTTCACAGCCTGAACTAATGTCATACGAAAAGTCTGCAATTGGGGCACAAATCTCTGCCGTTTCAGGGTTAAGGACTCCTGTTGCAATTAGATTTGATTCTTTCCAAAGTTGATTTCTTTCGCTTGCACTTGAATTTAATGCGGCGCGCATCATTGTTCCTTGTCCTGAAGTAAACATTTTTGAGCAATAGGCATAATCCATATAGTTTTGAACGTTGTCAAGGCTTCCACAGCTTACATGATACAAATTGCAAGAGGTGTTTCCTATGGTATTTGGAGTATCATCGATTCCATCATCAATGTCACAATTTGAAGGGATTTCAGGGTCGTTTGTTGATCCCCATGGATGGGCAAGGTTCAGGTAGTGTCCAATTTCATGAGTTAGTGTTCTCGATCTGCCTACACTGCCGGTTCCAATGCTTCCAACATATGAATGTGTAATTAAAATCCCATCTCGTCCATCACCGGCAGTTCCTGGGTAATATGCATAGCCGGCAACTCCACCCGGTATTGATCTTACAACCCATATATTGAGGTATTGTGCTCTTGGCCATGATGGAGCAATGTCTTTAATATGCTCACCTCCATTAGATGTTTCATAAGATTGTGTGCGAGTTATCCCGTTAGAGCAATTCCCCCATGGATCTTTTTTTGCAAGTCGAAATTCAATTTGTGCATCGCCTGCAATCGATTTAAATTCATCAATTATCTGTGAGGTATCTGGGTTCATTAACCGAAAATCCTCTGTCATAATGCGAACTTCGTCTGCGACTTGTTCGTAGCTGATGTTTTCTGCTCCATAATTGTGCACAATGTGAAAAACTATAGGAATAATGTAAATCTGATCTTCGCGAGGGTTTGATTTGATGTAATTCTCAACAAATTCTGCCAGTCTTGCTCTTTCAGCACGAGCTTTAGGATGGTTTTCTAAATATTTTAGGTTCATTTCAGGTGTTGCACATTTAAATGGCTGTTCTTGCGCGCTAATGTCTAATGAAAAAAACATAAATATAATCAGTAGGCTCAATATTGTGTGTCTCATAGTCATTGTTTTCTATAACAAAGGTAATCAAAAGATTTTATGCGAGTAAAAAAACTGATGCTCCTTTAAATACTTATTTTAATTCAGTATTATATTTTTATCGGACAACAGTGTTTAATCTGTATTGTTCTGTCTGTCAATTTTTATGCTGTGATATAACCGCTGTATGTTTTGAATTTAATGATGAGGAAAATGGAAATGCATGAAAAATTTGTATCTTTCGGCAGCATGCGAATTCTTATGATAAATTATGAATATCCACCCGTTGGTGGTGGAGCAGGTGTGATTTCCAAACACATTGCTGAAGGACTTGTGGCACTTGGGCATGAGGTGCATGTGGTAAGTGTTCATTATGGCGATTTGCCAGATAGCACAAAAGAAAGTGGAGTACAAGTTACTCGGCTTAAATCTAAACGGAAATTCGTTTATCAGTCAAATCCGATTGAGATGCTTTCATGGATGCATTATGCGAAAAAGTTTCTGCGGCGACACTTTAAAAAAACAACTTACCATTTGTGTTTTGCTCATTTTGCGCTACCAGGTGGCGAAGTGGCTTACAGTATGAATCTTGAGTTTGGATTGCCATATGTTGTTATGTCGCATGGACATGATATTCCTTGGTTTTTCCCGAAACAAATGTGGCCTTATCATACAGTAACTTATTTTTGGATTCGTAAAATTGTTTTGAATTCTAAAGCTTTATTTGTGCAATCAGATGACATGGAAACTAACGCCAAAATGTTCCTTGGAAATGAAAAATCACATTTAGTTAATCAGATTCCAAATGGTTGGGATGCCAATTTTTATTATCCTGATGATAGCAAAAAATCAACGGGTTTTACTTTGCTTTTTCCCGGACGATTAGTAAAACAAAAAGATCCATTTACTGTTTTAAAAGCTGTGCAGCGATTGAAAACAAAAATTCCAGATTTGAAACTTCAAATTCTTGGTGATGGACCTTTGCGAAAACCTATGGAGGCTTGGGTTCAGTCGCGCGATTTGCAAAATATAGTTCGTTTTGAAGGTTGGATAGATAAAGCACGAATGAGGGAAGCCTATCAAACTTGCTCAATAGTTGTTTTGCCTTCGTTAAATGAGGGGATGAGTATGGCAACATTGGAAGCTATGGCATGTGGTGCGTATGTTATTGTTACAGATGTGAGTCGAAATACCAGTTTAGTAAAATTAGATATAAATGGGGCGATTATTGGAATGCAGGATGATGAAGCACTTGCCAATGCCATTCTGAGGTATTATAAGGAGAAACATTTAAAACAGTATCAAGTGCCTAAAGCTTCTATCGACAGCTTATTTGCTATTTATTCTTGGGATACGGTTGTGAAGCAATATGATGAAGTGTTGGGTGAGGTGTCAGGTGTCAGGAGTCAGGAGTTAGGCGTTAGGGTTTAGGAGTTAGGAGTTAGGAGTTAGGTGTTAGGTGCGATGATTTAAGGAAAATGTGCTAAACTGCTGACTTGCTGCTGAAAGAATAACTTTATACTTAATGGTAAAAAAAATAAGTTTCTTACCGCTTATATGTATTAACTGAAAACTCCCCACTTTATTAATCGAAAAGTATCCACCTAAAAAATTTTAATGATCTTCGTTTTTTCCAAATTTACCAAAAATAAGGATTGGGTTTTACTTTTTTGTGCTTTTGTCACGATTTTTGAATGCTAT
>JAYEFQ010000137.1:0-32246 GCA_034658655.1 Bacteroidota bacterium | reverse complement strand
CACCTGGGTTTGTCCAATATCCAAACGCATCGTAATTGCTTGTATCAGGTAAATTGTAAAATGCTTCTAATTGATATTGCAGACCACAAACGCTATCGTCAAGTCCTGCGTTTGCTACGGGTTGTTTGTAGAAAGTTACCCACATGGTGTCAATATCAGAACAGCCTGTATTTGTCATGACCCATTGGAAAGGAATTTGTGCATAGGCAGAATCTCCAAATACGGCAGGAGATGTGATTGTAATTGTTGCATCCGGTATGCTTTGATCATCAAAAATAATTCCTCCATATTCGGTAATCCAGACTCCATTTGCCCAGCTTGAGCCAGTTGTGTCCGCATGGAAAGTATATGTGCTGGCACATACTTCGTCATAATTATCATCTCCTACAAAAGCGTTGGGTTCTTTAGCAAATGTAACATTTACGCTTGCCTCGCCAATACATTGTATGCCTTGACTTTCATTTGTTTCGCTCCAGACAAATTCAACATCACGAAATAGTCCGTCGTAATTAGAAATAGTGACAGTGGCTTGAGGATCTGTGTTAATTGGAGTAAAAGTTGGATAAATTTGTGTTCCTTCTTCATATGCTCTCCAAATGCCTGCGCCATTGACATTGTTTACATTTAGCTGATATACAGTTCCACAAATGGTGTCAAAATTATTGATTGTATTAGGTTGTGGTTCTTGCAAAAAGGTGATTGCAATATAATCCTGATCACTACAGCTTGCTATAGTTTCTGTCCATGTACATATGTATGTTCCGTATGTTCCGGAGTTTAAGCTTGCAACTGCATTTGGATCGTTAGCTGGATTAAAAGCGACTCCATTTGCCGACCATTGTCCCATTGAGCCAGTTCCTAGTGTTGCATTCATTTCAACTTCTGTTCCACAAACAATGGTGTCATTTCCTGCAAAAGTTATCGGAGGTTCATTGAAATGTACTGTGATTTGGTCGCTATCAGTACAGCCAGCATTATTTAATGTCCATGTAAAAATGACATCGCCATAATTTGGAACAATGACATTAATTTCCGGATTATGGATATTGCCACCTTGTGTCGGACTAAAGTTGGAATTCGCAGACCACGTTCCACTGATGCCAGAGGAAGGCGTAGTTGCACTGATAGTCATCTCTTTGCCACAGGTTGTTAGCTCGTTATGTGTAATGTAGGCAATTGGGTTTTCATGCCAAATGACAGGTGTTGGTTGACTTCGTGTATAGCAAAAATCATTAGGGTCTGGCTGTCCAAAACCATTGTCATTTCCGGCAATTGCTGCGATATAATATGTTTGTTCGAAATTCAAATCGGCATCATTAAAACAGAATTCAGGAGTTGAATTTCTTGCTAAAATAGTGATTGGACCAGTTCCTTCATAAAGAATGAATTGTAAAACATCATCGGTATCTAGGGATTCATTTTCTTCATGCATATCTAGGGGTGAGCACTCATTTTGACACAGTGATAATACTTCTAAGCTACTCATGCTTCCTGCATTGGTAACACAACTGCAATCATGCGATCCAATAAAATGAAACTCATTACATCCGTTTACGTCATACACTTCAATATCATAATTAGAAGCACTTGTAAACATTTCAGAATAAGAACCAGAATAATCAGTTCCGTTAACAAGAAAATCGGCTGGATTGCCATTGCTGTCAGTCACATCAAAACTTACTTCATAATCACCGGAATTACACACGGTATCAGAAAAATTTCCAACAAAAATTTCCGGATATATTGTGATATTAAAGTTTTCTTCCTGAGTACAATCGTTAGCGTCAATGACTGTAACGCTATACCCTCCATCTTCATCCAATGAAATTGAGCTTCCTGTTTCACCTGTTGACCAATCATAAGAATATGGAGCTGTTCCATTAAGTACTTCAACTGTTGCAGAGGCATTGTCGCCTTCACAAACAGGAGTGTCATAATTTACAGTTATTTGTAATTCAGAGTAATCAATGTTCACACTCGTAGTTTCTACACATGTGCCATAAGTAACGGTTACGGTATAAGTTCCGGGATTAAGGTCAGTTATTGTTTGTGTTGTTTCTCCGTTATTCCAGCTAAAATCACAAGCTGCAGAGTTGGCTCCAGCCACTTCAGCTGTAGCTTCAAAAGGTCCGTTACAAATATCCCCACCTGTAGATATATCAACATTGATACTGCCTTCATCCGATATGGTAAAATCAATAACGGTGTCTCCACAGGGGGTTTCATCCGTAACGGTTACGGTATAATTACCAGGGTCAATATTTTCTAACGACATACCACTATTCCCTGTACTCCAATCGACAACCGGAGTGCCAGAGCATGAACTGTTTATAGTAATTGATGCTGATCCGCCTATGCCACATACTGTGCCGTTTGTATTAAGTGTTACCTGAAGAGCAGGGTCGATAAAGGGAGCGGCGAAACCGAAAGTACATAAGGATGTTCCGTTAAGACCACTGTAGCCATCCATAGCTAGGATATATTCTCCCGGAGGTAGATTCTCAGAATAGACAACTGTCCCAGTACCATTGGCACATCCGTAATATGATCCAGTGTTGTTTGGAGGATCACTAGATGGACTTCCGCCAACATTATCACAACTTGACCCATCCCATGACCATATAGCAAGTTGTATCTCCGGATTGGTTGAGCCTTCATTTGAAACACATTCGCCATTTTCTGCTTCAATGGTATAAGGTTGATCGTCTTCAGGATTCACTGTGAAATGATAAAATATTGTATTGTCACTGCTATTCCAGCCACATGTCTCAGGAGCCTGTGCTGGTCCGGGGCTACTTAAAATATTACAACCTCCCGTGGTTATTTCCACAGCGGTTTCACAATTATCTTCGTCCATATCCAATCTGACAGATGCTGCAATAAAAAATTGTTGATCTTGGTTGTCCTCAGCCCAGGCACGTATGTAAATAGTTTCTCCGGGGACAAGACCGCTAACTTGTTCCCAGCGAACTTCTCCATTTTCCATAAAACTGGCATTGCTATCAAAGCAATTCAACATTTCAAGGCTACTGCAGTTTGAACCTCTATACACTGCCATGCATGCCGGAGAGCCATTCTCAAATGCTGGGGTATAATCAGAATTAAACGCATGGAAAGCCATGGTATTGATGCCTGCAGGTACCACAAAACTGTACCACAAATCATTGGTTGACCCACTGCTGAAACCTCCACATGAAGGCACAGGTGTGGTTGATGAAGGCGTGGCGGTTCCAAGGTCAATGGATTCCAGTGCCATTTCACCGCAAGTTGAATACAATTCAATTGGGATGTCCGGTGCATTTGTACATTCATCCTGTGCGTATGAAAAGTTCATGCCGCCAATAAATGATGAAAATAAAATTACGATTGTAAGTTTTCTAAATGTCTTATTCATAGAAAATTCCTCTAAAATGTTAGATGTAACTGAAGTTTTAATTACAATTATAATATGTCTTTATTTGTCAAGTTTCACAAGCTTGTTTATGTAAAAACAACTATTTGTGTGTGTGCAAATTTATAATTTATAATTTAAAAAATGTAGGTTTTTCTAAATACATGACAAATTTTCTGTAATTAAAATCCATTATTTAGAGAAATGTTTCAAAAAATAACCAGTAGTAAGCAAGATTTATTGTAAAAGTGGATTTGTATTTTGTGAATGAGAAAAGAAAAAGTAAATTTAGCCTTTGATTTTATTATGATTGATTTAAAGAAAATAGCAGTGGTTTTGCCGGCGTATAATGCCTCAAAAACGCTTGAAGTAACTTATAAGGAGATTCCTTTTGATATTGTTGATTTTGTCATTTTAGTGGATGATAAAAGTCAGGATGACACCGTAGAAGTTGGAAAAAAACTTGGCATACAGCATATAGTTGCACATGATGGAAATAAGGGGTACGGAGGAAATCAGAAATCTTGTTATAATAAAGCATTAGAGCTTGGCGCAGATATAGTTGTGATGTTACATCCCGATTATCAATATACGCCGAAACTGATTGAAAGCATGACGTATTTAATTGCTAATGATGTGTATCCGGTTGTGCTTGGTTCTCGAATACTCGGGAAAGGCGCTTTGCGTGGTGGAATGCCGTTTTACAAATATTTTGCAAATCGACTGTTGACTTTTACTCAGAATTTATTGATTAACCAGAAACTTTCTGAATATCATACGGGTTATCGTGCGTTTTCAGCTGACGTTTTACAAACAATCAATTATAATCAGAACTCTGATGATTTTGTTTTTGATAATCAAATGCTTGCGCAGATATTTTTCGCCGGACATGAGATTGCTGAAATTACCTGTCCGACAAAATATTTTGATGATGCTTCATCCATTAATTTTAAACGCTCATTAAAATACGGATTGGGTGTCTTGGGAACTTCTATGGCTTATCGTTTTCAAAAATGGGGATTGGCAACTTATCGTATTTTTCGAAAATAAAACATATGAAAAATCCACTCATATTACTTTTCACACTCTACGTCCTTACGGGATATGCTCAGGAAAAGCAACGAATAAATCTTGTGTTTGGTGGTGATATAATGGTGCATGACGACCAATTAAAATCAGGTTGGTACGACGAAGATTCGGCATGGAATTTTCGAGTTTGGTTTGATGAAATTGATCATTTATTTAAGGCGGCTGATTTGTGCATCGCGAATTTGGAAGTCCCGCTTGGAGTGCAGCCATTTCGAGGATATCCCAGCTTCGGCGCTCCGGCTGCATTGGCATCAGATTTACAAGATGTCGGCTTTAATGTGCTGATGACGGCAAATAATCATGCTAGTGATCGGGGAAAAGCAGGAATTATTAGCACAAGGGAAATTCTTGACAGTTTAGAGATTTTGAATACAGGTGTCTGGAAATCAAAAGCGCAACGAGAGGATTTAACGCCTTTAATTATAGAAAAAAAAGGATTTCGTTTGGCATTTTTAAATTACACTTACGGAACAAATGCGGCTCCTTTTCTTGATTTAATATCACATCGTATTGAAAATGAAATTAAGCAGGATATTGAGTTTGCAAAATCAAAAAATCCAGATAAAATCTTTGTGTTTATGCATTGGGGGCGTGAATCTAAGAGCTTTCCATCCGAATCGCAAAAAAAACTTGCTGAAATGATGTTCGAGTGGGGTGCAGATTATATTATTGGAGCGCATCCACATGTTATCCAGCCAATAGAATGGACAAAAGAGGATGAAAATGAACGATTTATTGCTTGGTCACTTGGAAATGTCATCTCAAATATGTATTATAAACGCACCGATGGAGGCGCACTTTTGCAAATGCAGCTTGAGAAAGAAGGCGAGGACGTGAAAATTGCTTCTGCATCTTATCTGTTAATGTATGTTTATAAGTATCTTGATGAGAATGAACATATTCAATATAGATTGTTGCCAATGCATGAATATATTGAACAGCAATATTTTTTTAAAGCTGATTCTTATGAGAAAATGTTAAAATATAAATCCTTGGTCGATCCAGTAATGGAGCATAATATTAATGTTCCGGTTTGGCCTTAAACCATACGTTTATGAAAGTTTTATCTTTTGTTTTTGCATTGATACTTATTGTGTTTTCAGCCCATGTTTTTGCGCAAGATGATGTTGAAAATGGTGCTTCACTCAATGTGCGTTTAAATCCGCTTGAATCGGGAGATTTAAACTATAATCTTACAGAGAAAGATTCAAGTGTTGATAATTCTTCGTCGGTTGTACATTTTTCTTTGGATTTACATGCCGGATGGGAGTGTGTTGATACGATTGTTGAGTATAATGAGGATGGGCATTTAACGGATTTAGTGTTTTTGGCCGAGCCGCTTCCGAAATCACCTTTTGCAGATACTTTAATTATTTCCGAAATTTTCTTTTGTGCCTATTTATCTGATAGTTTGTCAAATTGGTTTGAATTAACAAATATTAGTGATCGTGAAATTAAATTAAAGCATGCAGCGATACATACGGCTGAAGGAAAACAAAGCATTATATCTGACTTGTCGCTTCCCCCAAAATCTTGTGTCAAAGTTGCTGCCGATTCATTGCATATGAATTTTTTTAAAGACTCTCTTTTCTTAGTTGATTCAGTAAATCGCATTATTTCATCAATGAAATGGGATGCTAGCGTTATGAATTTGCCTCAGGATTCTTTGTTTAGTTTGGAAATTATTGATGTGTTTCACATGAGTTCAGACGTGAGTAATTGGGAAATTATTTATGGAACAGGCCGTGGTGGACTTTGCCCTGAGAAATATGCCCAAAGCCTGGGTGAAAACTCAATATGGGATTGGTTGCAGTTTGTAGTATGGGGTGTTGCTGTCGTGTTCCTTATTTTAATTATTGGATTAAGCTTTAAAAAACGCAAAAAATAAAAGCCAGTTTTCCTGACTTCTATTTTGATATGTAGCGTTTCTGTCGTGACAAAACCCAAGAAACTATTTGATTGCAATTTCTTTTGCAGGTTTGGGTTTTGCTTCCTCGTGCTTTGGTAATGTCAGCAGTAAGATCCCATTTTCATAGCTTGCAGCAATTTTATCACTGTCAATTATCTCACTTGAAATTCTGAAACTTCTCGAAAAAGATCCTTTAGTGAATTCACAGTGCGTGTAGTTTGCATTATCTTCGGTTTCTTTGTTTTTTACCTCGGCTGAAATTTTTAAACTTTCATCTTCAAAGTTAATTCGGAAATCGTTTTTATTCATTCCCGGTGCAATAAGCTCCATGACAAAATCATTTTCGTGTTCCATAATGTTTACTGCGGGTCTGAATGTCTTTTGCGCTGATAAGTCATTTCCATCTTCATTCATCATACGGTTTAACATACTTGAAAAATAGTTATTCATTCCGTAATCTGGTCTGTTGTTTGTTTTTACAAGTGTCATAATTTTTTCTCCTTTATTTTAAATTTTTGTTTAATAATTTGTTTTCATCAACATCTTGTCAAAACTTATGCCAATATATTGATAAAAATAGCGTCTGGATTTCGTAATTGACAGTAAATAAGGAGGTAATTTTGTTTCTTAAATCAAAAGTGCGATAAATTGCCGGGTGACAAATTGTCAGGACGCATGCTTTTTGCATGACAAAATGGCAATTACATTGTGCTTTTATGTGCTTTTGACAGGAAATTGGTTTTCTGTAAACTTTGTGGAATTGTGTGTTTTTTTTATGAATAATGCGGGTTATTCGTTCATCTTCTCAATTATTGATTTCCTGAATTTAGATTAGTTGTAAAAAATCAAAATACGAACCTCTCAATGAATCAGAAAGTTTATGATATTATGCTGTCCTTAATTGTGGTAATACTTAAAGGCCCTTCATTCATTAATAAATCCAAAATGCTTAAATTCGCAATAAATCCGTGCTTTTCTATAAATACTTGCATGTATTCTTTGGGCTGAAAATGTGAATCTTTTTTATGCATACGAGTCTTTGGATGAATACTATCTCGAAAATCGTCAATTGTAGGGGTTTTCTCGTATGTCTCGCTGATAATTACTTTCGCATTTATTTCAAGCATTTGGTTGATTGTTTCTAATATTTTGAGATTAAAATCAAATAAAAAATTGACTTTTGCTTGAAACAATGGCTCCAAATCATCCATATAATGCTCAAAATAGGGGGCAGAGTGGTAAGCCGTTTTTATGCTGCGTAAGTGATTGATTTGCCATGGCATGCTGTAATCAATTTTTATGTCTCTAATGGGTATTTCCCTTGACCGTCCACGTTCAACAGGTATGCTTAATGACTGAATACTGTTTGGTCCTGATATGCGACAACGATTTCTGTAAGATTGCTTTTGATAATGCTCCTGCGCTTCAATAATGATAGTATCGTATTCAAGCAATTTGCAAAAATACTGTATCGGTGGAAAATATGCTGTCGATAAATATGCGTTTGCCATTATTTGCCTCCTATGATATGATTTTCAGGGAGCAGTCCAAAATCGCGTGAATCATTTGGCAAGTCTCTGTTATCATTAATTACAAAATAATAATTCTGTTTGAATTTGTAATTTTTCACGCTCTCGTCATTAATATAAATTTTTTGTGAACGGACAAAACTTTGTTCGTCTTCATACACATTAATAATCCGCTTATATACATCAAAATTGCGGAAGTCTAGTGAGCTTGTTGCTCCCTTTTTTGGGATAACTAATGGTCCGAAATAGTCTTTATTCCATGGTAGGTACTGGCTGATTGGGAAAATGTCGTAGGAGGCTTGTCTTCGTAAATCCCATTTTAAATGCACTGCTGTAACACCGTCTAAACGACCTATTTCAGCAGCTGTTGTTGGGCTACAATGCATTTCATACGCTATATTTTTCACAAGTTCATGAAATGCATCATGTGGCATATCAATTAATTGATTTTTATCAAAATATAGAGCTGTACTGATTCTATATTTCATGAAAACAGGAGCATCAATATTCACTTGTTCTCCGTTGACATAAACCGTTTTTTCATAAATTAACAGCGTATCACCTGGAAGGGCAATTAATCGGGATACTTTAATCGGTTTCTTATTAATTGCTTTATCTGAACTTGACGGGTCATAAAATGCAATTACCTGTTTTTGAGCTAGTTCAGATGCTTTCTGTTTTTTTATCAGCAGCCTTTTCCCTTGTTCATGTTGAGGAAGCATTGCATTATCATTTATCTTAACAAGCTTGTACTGATTGAATAAAAACAGTATGCCTGCGATGATTAGGGCAAGGATTATCCATGTCCGTTTTTTCATGATAAAGCGTTTTGAAATGAATGATTATTTGACACGTGTAAATAATCGCTTCCATCGAATGTTTTTTGGGAATGTCTCAGATTTGTCAAGCGATAACCATATCAGTGAACCTTTTCCGACCACGTGGTTTTCAGGGACAAATCCCCAAAATCTACTGTCTAATGAATTGTGGCGATTGTCACCCATTAACCAGTAATAATTCATTTTAAACGTATATGAATCAGCAATTTCGCCATTAATGTAAATTTCGTCATCTTTAACTTCCAACTCATTTTTCTCATAATATCCGATAATACGTTCATACAATGGTAAAATATAGGTGTCAAGCTGTATTGTATTACCTGCTTGCGGAACATAAAGTGGACCAAACCAATCTTCGTTCCAATTATATTGCTTGTCATGCGGGAAAACCCGGTAATTTCGTGCACCATCGTATTTCGTAAGTCGAGTAATTGAATTCACAAAATGTACCGATTTGAAGTTCTGGAAATTTTCTTTCGTTAATGGAAGATAAACACCTCTGCCTTGTGCATAGGCATCTTCAGAATCAATATTCATGCGATTCAGCATTTCGTTAGTAAGCTTTGTGCCGTCAGTTATCATTTCATAATTGTACTGAACTCCATTAAACACTTTTTGGTTTTCACCATTTACGAATAAATATCCATCACGGATTTCTAAACTATCGCCGGGAACTCCAACACAGCGCTTAATGTAATTTTCCCGTTTGTCCACAGGTCGTGAAATAATTTGATATGTATCCCAAGCCAATTGACGGGAGTGTTTCCAATATATTTCATCTGATTTTTGGACATTACCATGCGTATTATAAAAGGTTTTGTCGTAATTTCTTAAATGACTTGCGGCTTCTTGTATAAGTTGATTTGTGTGAAAAGACGGATTTCGTTGCGGATGAAAAATAATATATGCCACTTGATAGTAAAACTCAGAATTCTTTAATTGATTTTTCATGGTAGAATCATTATTCGCCTGAGTATCATACGATTTCATCGTGTGGGCATTTTCTCTGATGATATCATAGTAATCTCTGTCTTGTTGTTCGAGACAAACGGTGTCACCTGAAGGAAAGTTAAAAACAACCACATCATTTCTTTTGACTTTTCCGAAACCTATCATTCGCTCATACGGCTTTTGAATTGCCATTGAATAGGATTTTTTCGTTTTCGATAATGGCAGGGTATGATGCACGAAAGGAAAGGATAGGGGAGTCATTGGTTTTCTGGGGCCGTAAGCAAGTTTTGAAACAAATAAATAATCGCCTCGAAGCATAGATTTTTCCATAGATGCTGTTGGAATTGTGAATGCCTCAAAGAAAAACATGCGAATAACCGATGCGGCAATTACCGCAAAAATAATTGCATCAGTCCATTCTAAGGCTTTTTTATGAATAAAATTGTATTTTTTATTTTTCTTGGGTTTCCAAAATGCCCATCTGACTTTTCTTGTAATGTAAAGATCAATGATTACGAGTTCGCCAATTAGCCACCAGTATCCACCGAGCCAAATGACCCCTAAAAGATACAATGTGCTTACTAGCGCAAAGCGGAAATAGCGGTTTTTCCAAATTGATTTGATTTTATTCATGATGTTTTGTTTTAAATTGCAAGCATATCTTGCATGGTAAATATTCCTTTTTTATCTTTAATAAATTCTGCCGCCATGACAGCTCCGAACGCAAATCCTTTGCGATTTTTTGCTTCATGACTAAGGCTGATGGTATCAACGTTACTATCGTATATTATCGTATGTTTTCCGGTTACTTTTCCTTCGCGAATTGCGGTAATTGGTAAATCAGCTTGTTTTATTTCTGTATTTTCATGGAGTTCCCATTTGTCTAAACGTTGAATATTTTTCAAAATATCATTTGCTAGTGAAATTGCCGTGCCGCTAGGTGTATCGAGTTTCTGGATGTGATGTGTCTCTTTAATTTCACAATGATAATTATCAAAGCCGTTCATCAAATTGGCGAGTTTTTGATTCATTGCAAACAATAAATTCACACCAATGCTAAAGTTTGATGCGTACAAAAAACTTGCATTTTGTAACTTACAGGCGGCTTCTACTTCTGATTTTTTGTTTAACCAGCCAGTTGTTCCTGAAACAATTGGTGTATTTGCCTCAATACATGTTATGATATTTTCAAACGCAGAATCGGGTGTACTGAAATCAATTGCCGCATCAACCTGACTTAAATTTTCCGTGTTTAAATCATGTTGATTGGCTTTGTCAATAATTAGCACAATTTCATGCCCATGCTCAAGGCTGATGGTTTCAACCATCTGTCCCATTTTCCCGTATCCGATAATTGCAATTTTCATAGCATTCAAAGGTATAAAAAATGTATTGATTTGCGTTTTAAAAATCTGAATATTATGTTAAGGATTGTGTGAAAGAGCACATAAAAAAAGCTGTCCGCCTATCAGCGAACAGCTTTAATTATTTTATGTAGTTGTATTATTTTTTAACTATTTTCGCAATTTCTTTGAATGCTTTTGGATCATTCATTGCGAGGTCGGCAAGTACTTTACGGTTTAATTCAATTCCGTGTTTGTGAATACCACCCATAAATTGTGAGTAGGACATTCCATGGAGTCTTGAAGCTGCGTTGATACGTTGTATCCACAGTCTTCTGAATGTGCGTTTTTTCGCTTTGCGATCACGGTATGCATAACATAATGCTTTTTCATAGCTGTTTTTTGCAACCGTCCAAACGTTTTTACGTGCACCGAAATATCCTTTTGTTTGTTTCAGTACTTTTCTTCTGCGAGCTCTTGAGGCTACTGCATTTACACTTCTTGGCATAATTTTTTGTTTTGTGATTCAGCGTCCATCTACTAAATGAATCTTTCAGCTAAACCAGGTTAATAACTTAGTTTTGAAAATTAAATGAGGGGATTATTTCATACCCAATTGATGTTTAACACTGTTTACAGCAGTTTTATCAACGGTTGTGAAATGTCCCAATTTGCGTTTGCGCTTTTTTGACTTTTTGGTCAAAATGTGGCTTTTGTACGCATGTTTTCTCTTAATTTTCCCACTTCCGGTGATTTGGAATCTTTTCTTTGCACCGGATTTTGTTTTCATCTTAGGCATATACCACTTGTTTTGATTAAAAAAATAGTTACTTCTTATTTTTGGATGTTACCTTAGGAGAGAAAAACATAATCATTCGTTTTCCTTCTAACTTTGGTAACTGATCGACTTTTCCGTACTCCTCGAGATCTTGTGCCAATCTCAGTAAAAGAATCTCACCTTGTTCTTTAAATAAGATAGACCGACCTTTGAAAAACACAAACGCTTTAACTTTTGCACCATCCTGCAGGAATTTTTTTGCATGATTAAATTTGAAATTATAATCATGATCATCCGTGTTAGGTCCAAAGCGAACTTCTTTAACCACCATTTTTACCGTATTGGCTTTCATTTGTTTTTGTTTCTTCTTTTGCTGATACAAAAACTTTTGATAGTCATCTGCTTTGCAAACTGGTGGATCCGCTTTTGGTGAAATCTCAATTAAGTCTAATCCTAATTCGTCAGTGATGCGTAATGCGTCCCGCGTACTATAAACTCCGGGTTCATTAATATTGTCACCAACCAGACGCACTGCTGGTACTCGAATTTCATCATTAATTCGATACGATGGACCTCTGTCTCTCTTTCTTGGATTATGTCTTTTTTTTCCTATAGCTAGGTTCCTCCTTTATTTTGATTTATACTAAAAAAACTAATAATCTAATTCTGTTTTTACGTCTTGATTGACCATTTTCGCAAATGCTTCAATGCTTACAACGCCTTGATCTCCTTCACCTTGTCTTCTGACAGAGATTGTGCCGTTTTCTGCTTCGTTTTCACCAACAATAAGCAGATAAGGTATGCGTTTTAATTCATTGTCGCGTATCTTTCTGCCAATTTTTTCGTTGCGATCATCAATTAGGCTGCGAATATCGTAATTATTTAGCAATTCTGAAACTTTTTTTGCATAATCATTAAATTTCTCACTAATTGGTAGTATTACCGCTTGATCTGGAGTTAGCCACAACGGGAATTTTCCTGCTGTATGCTCTATCATTACAGCAATAAATCGTTCCATTGAGCCGAAAATTGCGCGGTGAATCATTATTGGCTGGTGATTTTCATTGTCACTCCCTTTGTATTTCAATTCAAAACGTTCAGGTAAATTGTAGTCGATTTGAACGGTTCCTAGTTGCCAGCTTCTGCCAAGTGCATCTTTTACAATGAAATCAAGTTTCGGTCCGTAAAATGCCGCTTCGCCATATTCTACTACGGTTTTGAGATTTTTTTCTTCTACCGCTTCTTGTATTGCCTTTTCTGCTTTGTCCCAATTTTCATCTGTCCCGATATATTTTTCATGATTATCCGGATCCCTTAATGAAATCTGGGAGGTAAATTCCTTGAAGTCAAAGATTTTGAAAATATAGAATACTAAATCAATGATAGCTTTGAACTCTTCCTTTAGTTGATCAGGGCGACAAAAAACATGGGCATCATCTTGGGTGAATGAGCGCACGCGGGTTAATCCGTGAAGTTCTCCATGTTGTTCATATCTATATACGGTTCCAAATTCTGCCATGCGCACAGGTAAATCACGATAGGAATATTGATAAAACTTGAACATCTCAACATGATGTGGACAGTTCATGGGTTTTAGCATAAATTCTTCGCCTTCTTGTGGTGTTGTAATTGGGCGGAAAGAATCTTCGGCGTATTTATAATAGTGTCCGGATGTTTTATAAAGGTTGATATCACCGATATGTGGAGAGATTACCATTTGGTATCCGCGACGACGCAGTTCTTTTTTGAGAAAATCTTCGAGGCGGGTTCTTAAATCAGTGCCTCGTGGCAACCATAACGGAAGCCCCATACCAACGGTTTGTGAAAATGTAAAAAGCTCAAGTTCTTTTCCAATTTTTCTGTGGTCACGTTTTTTTGCTTCTTCCAGAAAAACGAGATATTCTTCCAATAGTTTTTGTTTTGGAAACGAGATCCCATAAATACGGGTTAATTGTTTATTTTTTTCATCACCGCGCCAGTATGCACCAGCAATATTCATTAGTTTTATTGCTTTAATTAAACCGGTGCTGGGCAAGTGCGGACCACGACATAAATCTGTAAAGTTCCCCTGAGTATAAAATGTAATTGTTCCGTCTTCGAGATCTTGTATGAGCTCTATTTTATATTCATCGTCTTTTTCAGTGTAGTGTTTGAGTGCTTCATCTTTAGGCGTTTCTTTACGGATATAATCATTTTTCTGCCGTGCTAATTCTAGCATGGTTTTTTCGATTTTTGGAAAATCGTTTTCAGAAATTGTGGTTCCTTCTGGTAAATCAACATCATAATAGAACCCATTGTCAATACTTGGACCAATGCCTAGTTTAATGCCAGGATAAAGCTTTTCTAGTGCTTCGGCCATTAGGTGAGCGGAAGAATGCCAAAAAGCCAATTTTCCTTCCTCATCATCAAATTTATGTAATTTAATGTGTGCATCTGTATTAATAATGCGGGTTAAATCCCATATTTCATCATTCACTGTGATGGATAAAACCTCTTTCGCGAGGCGTGGGCTGATATCTTTTGCAATATCCATCCCGGTGAGTGCTTCTGGATACTCACGAACGGAATTGTCAGGTAGTGTTATATTAATCATCATTCAAAATTTTTACAAAAATACAATCTTTAAGTTAAACTGCAAACAGGGAAATGCGCTGTTTTGTTGAAAGGTGAGTGATATTTTTAATATTTGTTGTTTTAAATCGATAATGTGTTTAATGTCAGAATTATTTTTTATTTTAGCTGCTGAATGAGAGCCACTTTTGTTGTCATATTATGTTTGTTGTTTCAGTTAAATACTAATGCTTCTGATGCCTATTCTGTGAACTCCGGAGTATTGGATTTGCGAGGTTGGGATTTTTCTGAAGAGCCTATTGTAGCAGTTGATGGAGAGTGGTTGTTTTATTGGGGTAAGCATTTACCAGCAGACTTTTATCAAAAAGATACCGCTTTGAGTTTAGTCGAAATGCAAGTTCCTGGTATCTGGAATAATGCACATGCCGATACAAGTTTTCCTGCGCACGGATTTGGGACGTATTATTTGAAAATTATTTTAGATGCGCCCTCTGAAAATTTCGTATTAAATGTAAAGCCTGTAGCTACAAGTATGCATTTGTTTGTGAATGGATTGTTATGCATGAAACAAGGTAGGGCAGGGGAAACCGCAGAAACAAGTGTTCCTGCATTTTATAATCGAATGGCGTTTCTCGATAACGCTGAATATCAAAACGGAGTATATGTATATCATGTAGTTGTACATGTTTCAAATTTTCATTTTGATAGTGGTGGAATCCGTGATTTTGTGAAATTTGGAAAAACATCAGTAATCGTACAACGATATTTTAATCATATATTTTGGAGTCTATTAATTGCAGGGATACTTTTAATGATTTTTCTGCATAATTTTATTTCAAGTTTGGTTGTTTGGAATCGGAAGCGCTTATTATTTTCAATGATTGTGTTTTTTGTGTTTTTTCTGACACTTACCAACGAAGGTCGCATTATTTATTACGCAATTCCTAATTTGAGTTTTGCTGCCTTACTTAAATTGAGTTACATTAGTTCATATTGTATCCCTTTATTATTTTTGTATTATTTAAGGGAGCTGTATCCAAAAGAAAATAAAAAGATTGTTATTCAAGCTTTCACGGTAGCCTATGTATTGGTGTTTGTTTTTATCGTTTTTTTCTCAACCGATTTAATTAGTCGCTTTATTTATATCTACAGTTTCTTGTTAGGATTAACGGCTTTATACATTTTATTTTATGTAGTTGGCCTCGCTGTTATTAGAAATCGAAAGGGAAGTACTTATATGCTTATTGCTTTGTTTATTGTTGTGCTTTTCGGTATAAATGATGTGCTTCTTGCTTTAAATATTATACAGTTTGTTTTTATTGCACATTTGGGATTGTTCTTTTTCGTAATTATTCAGGAGTCTTATCTTATGAGTGATTCTTTAATGGAGAGAAAGCACAGTTTGCAATTGGCGATGAGATTGAGGAGTTTAAATAAACATTTGGAGGATAAGGTAATTCAGCGTACTGAAACTTTAGAAAATCAAAATCAGGAATTGAAAACTCAGGCAATTAAAATTGAATCTCGCAATCAAGAAATGGAGCAATTACAACGTTATCAAGAGAAATTGTCACATATGTTAATTCATGATTTAAAAGCTCCTATTGGGACAATTTTACATTTGACAGAAGTAATTAAAGAACCTGATGAAAACTTTGTTCATATTATTCGAGAGTCAACTAACCGAATGCAGCTTTTAGTGTACAATTTGTTGGATATTAGACGACTTGAGACTGCCGGAATGCCTGTAAATATAGAGGGTTTGCGCCTTATTGATGTATTAAATGAGAGTAGAAATTATGTGTTATATCAGGCGAAGGTAAAACAAATAAATATTGTAATTGATGTTAAGGCACATTTTGTAATTTACGCTGATAAAGGTTTGTTTGTTAGGGTGGTAAATAATCTTTTGGATAATGCAATTAAGTATTCAGAGTCTAATACAGAAATTTGTATTTCAGCTGATAATTCCATATTGAATCTTTCGCCGGCATTGCGCCTTGCCATTTCTGATCAAGGGTCGGGAATTCCTAAGGATGTCCATGAAACAATTTTTGATGCGTATAAAAGTAAACCAAAAGCTGATAAAGCTTTTTCATCTCATGGTTTGGGCCTCGCTTTTTGTAAAATGGCAGTTGAAGCAATGCAAGGTGAAATTTCTATTGAGTCATCTGAAGATAACGGAACCACTGTCTTTGTTGATTTGCCTCGCGTGAAACTTCGTCCTATTTAGAGTCTGTCATTATTATACTTTTACCGGACAACAGTGATTGACAATCGGTATTGCAAAAAAAAAGCACTCATTACAAGTGCTTTTAAGATATTATGATATTACAATAATTTATTTGTCATTCATCGTAATAAGAAATTCCTCATTACTCTTAGTTTGTGGTAGCCTATGTCTTATAAAGTCCATTGCTTCAGTAGGTTTCATATCCGACAAGAAGTTTCTTAGAACCCATATCCGGTTAAGCATTTCTTTATTTAACAATAGGTCTTCACGACGTGTACTTGAGGCAGTAATATCGATGGAAGGATAAATTCGACGGTTTGAAAGCTTACGATCAAGCTGCAGTTCCATATTACCGGTTCCTTTAAATTCCTCGAAAATAACATCATCCATTTTAGATCCTGTTTCTGTCAGTGCAGTAGCAAGAATTGTTAATGACCCGCCTTTTTCAATATTACGAGCAGCACCGAAGAAACGTTTTGGTTTATGTAAAGCATTTGCATCAACACCTCCAGATAATACCCGTCCGGATGCCGGTGCTACGGTATTATAGGCACGTGCTAATCGAGTAATAGAGTCTAATAGGATAACCACATCATGCCCGCATTCAACCATACGTTTTGCTTTTTCGAGTACAATGCTTGAAACCTTTACGTGACGTTCTGCTGGTTTGTCAAAGGTTGATGAAATAACTTCTGCATCAACGTTACGTGCCATATCTGTCACCTCTTCTGGGCGTTCGTCAATCAATAAAATCATGAGGTAAACCTCTGGGTGATTGGCTGCAATGGCATTAGCAACTTGTTGCAATAATACGGTTTTTCCGGTTTTCGGTTGCGAAACAATAAGTCCACGTTGACCTTTTCCTATCGGGGAAAATAAATCAATCAATCGAGTACTTAAATTGGATTGATTATTTCCTAAGATTTTGAATTTTTCATCTGGAAAAATTGGAGTTAAATGCTCAAATGGTATGCGATCACGGACAAATTCCGGTGTTCTACCATTAATGCTCTTAATCTTAATTAAAGGGAAATATTTTTCTCCTTCTTTAGGGGGGCGAATCAATCCTTCAACAGTGTCTCCAGTTTTTAACCCAAATAATTTAATTTGAGATTGTGAAACATAAATATCATCTGGGCTACTGAGATAATTAAAATCTGATGAACGTAAAAATCCAAAACCATCCTGCATGATTTCTAAAACTCCATTGCTGGTAATCAGTCCGTTAAAATCAAATGGGGTGTTATCTTTATGTTTGTCTTTCGGGAAATCATTTCTGTTTTCAGATTTTTTATCTTTAAGTTTATTTTTTTTGTTTAAACCTGAATTTTTATTGTTTTGTTCTCGGGCTTCTATATTTTTCTTTAGGTAGTAATTTTTCTTCGTATCATGGTCGAGTGTAGGCGTTTTAATTTCTCTTTCATTTTTCTGTGGCGGTTTTGGCGCTTTCGCTTCTTGTTTCACCTCCGCTTTTTGAGGTTTTTTCTCTTTATCCGCTTGTTTCGCTACCGGTTTATTTTTTTTTGGAATTTCAACGTGCCGTCTGCGTTTTCGGTGGTTTATATTATCCTCCGTTTTTGTTGGTGCCGCAGTTTCAGGCGCTTTCTTTGGCTCCTCTGGTTCTACTTTTTTAGTGTTGAATTTTATTTTATTTTCATCAGGATCCGCTGATGCAATCTTTTCAATACGGCGTCTCGGACGAGTTTTTCGTTCTCCTTTGTTAGTATTTGTGGGGTTTGATGGTTTTTGTTTCGCATCCTTCTCCACTTTCTTTTTCCCTGCGTTTTGTGATTCCTGAATGGCTTGCGCATCTAGAATGGAATATACCAATTCTTTTTTTCGGTAAGAATTGTATTTCTTAATGTTTAATTCTTTTCCAATTAAACGTAATTCAGGAAGTTTTTTCTGATTTAATTCAAGAATGTCGTACATGAATATGACAAAATTTTGGTAAGATAAATAAAAATTTGGATTTAAATAAAATGTTTTTGAAATATACTCAATCGTTTATTTTTGTAATTTGAAGCAAAGGTAAACCTATTATTTGATTAACCAAAAATTATTCAACAAATTTTGTATTCATTTGTTTTTATTGATATAACATGATTTTGGCAGAATCTGTGATTTAATGAAAATTTATGGGCAACCAATTGGAAATTGAATACGTCTTAACATATAGAATTGAGATAAAAAAATGAGACAACTAAAGATAACAAGACAAATTACGAATCGCGATACTCCTGCATTTGAACGCTATCTGCAGGAGATTGGCAAGCTCGATTTGATTTCTTCAGACGAGGAAATTGAAATTGCGCGTCGTATTAAACAAGGAGATCGGGCTGCACTTGACAAGTTGGTTCAGGCGAATTTACGCTTTGTTGTGTCTGTTGCTAAGCAATATCAAAATCAGGGTCTGAATTTGCAGGACTTAGTAAATGAAGGAAACCTTGGTTTGATTAAAGCTGCCCAGCGTTTTGATGAAACGCGTGGCTTTAAATTTATTTCCTATGCGGTGTGGTGGATACGTCAATCTATTTTGCATTCATTGGCAGTACAAGGTAGAACGATTCGTTTGCCCTTGAATAAAATTGGAAATCTGCAAAAAATTAATTCAGCTAAAATTAGCTTGGAGCAAGTATTTCAACGTGAGCCTACTAACGAAGAAATTTCTGTAATTATTGAAATGTCACCCGATGAAATTAAAGGCGTAGTGCAGAGCTCTCAAAGAAAACTGTCTTTAAATAAACCCATTGGTAATGATGGTGATGATGGAACCGTTGAAGATTTACTCAAGTCTGAAGAGTCAACACCCCCGGATGATGTACTTATGAAAGAAGGTTTGACTCAAGAAATTAATCGTACCCTTCGTGTGTTGAATAAGCGAGAGGCAGAAATTATTAAAATGTACTATGGCTTAAACGGCTATTACGCACATAGTCTTGAGGAAATTGGTGAAATTTACGGCTTGACTCGTGAGCGGGTGAGACAAGTGAAGGAGTCTTGCATAAGACGTTTAAAACAAAGTACAAGACATAAAAAACTCAGAAGTTATCTGACATAAAATCCCGAATTTTCGGGATTTTTTTTGTTTCTTTGTGAAAATTATTGACTCATGATTGTAGCTCCTTCTTTATTGTCTGCAGATTTTATGAATCTAGCATCAGAAATAAAAATGTTAAATGAATCGGAAGCTGATTGGTTGCATCTCGATATTATGGATGGTGTCTTTGTTCCGAATATTACATTTGGAATGCCTATCATTTCACAAATTCGTAAATTAACAAGCAAAGTGTTGGATGTTCATTTAATGATTGTTCAGCCGGAACGGTATGTTGATGAGTTTAAGGCTGCTGGTGCCGATATACTTACTGTGCATTATGAAGCGGTAACCCATTTGCATCGATGTGTTCAACAGATAAAAGCTGCTGGGATGAAAGCTAGTGTTTCATTGAATCCACATACACCGGTAGCAAATCTTACACATATTTTGCCAGATTTGGACATGGTGTTGATTATGTCTGTAAATCCAGGTTTTGGTGGACAAAGTTTTATTTCCGAAAGCATCAATAAAATTAAATTGTTAAAACAAATGGCTGCCGAAAAGAATCCTGATTTGATAATTCAAATTGATGGAGGTGTGAGTCCTGATAATGTCCGAGTATTGGCTGATGCCGGTGTGGAGTCTGTTGTGGCTGGTAGTGCGGTATTTAAGGCGGAAACTCCGACTGAAGTTATTTCAAAATTAAAATCGGCATAAAAACATGGTCGCTTCAGTTGAAACGACTATGTTTTATTATAGGAGACTTCTATTAATTCTTTATTCTTTCCCCTCCAAAAAGTCATGAAGGTAGGTGTAATCTCTAGTTAATTTTCCATCTTTTGTAATACTAGCACGCATTACAACTTCATTGTCTGGATTGTCCGAATCAAATATATAAGGAAAAACAACATCAATTAAACGTTCCCCAAATGCTTCGGAAGCATCGCGCGGTAATTCCCCAGGGAGGTTATCTACTGCCATTACAGAAATATTTTTTTTGTTCCATGGGTTGGCTTCTTTTTCTTTAACAGGGTCGTATCCGTAAAATGGGTCAGTAATTGTGGATGCTCTTAAAGTGGATGGAATTGGACCGGCAATATCACAACTCACATCTGCAATTACTTTAATATTAAAATCCGGTTCACGATAATCCTCTGGTTTTAGAAATGCAGGACTATTTGGGTCGTGGAAGTGGCATGCAATCCACATATCAGCAACCTTGCTTAATCGCTTAAATGTTGATTTATAGTCTGATGGATTATCGAAAAAGTGAGGAAAGTCTTTCCACCCGCCCTCTTTTAATTCCACATATTGATTGGCATCAATTTGACAAAGCACCGGTTCGTCAAAGGTTTTTGTTAAAAAATCTTCTGGGCTAACTTTGTTAAGATAGAGTGGTTCTAAGGTTTCCAAGGCGCCGTTTGCAACTCGTCCGCCACCTGTAATTAATATTTTGAAATTTGGTGGTAACTGTACATGCTCCACTTCTTGCAGCATTTGTTGCATGTTGAAACAATCTTTTGCACGTGGTAAATCATAGTTTCCCGTGCGTTTTCCATAAGCAATTAGGCCATTATATGCTCCGACAATTCCAGCCCAACGGCCAAAAGCAACGAGTCTGATTCCATGATTATCTGTGAGACACTCATGATCTATAATTTGAATCTTTTTATCAATGAAAGCGTTTAATAGAGGACGATTATAATCTTGCTTTTTATGTGTGTGGGAAAAAAACATGTATTTTTTTCCCATAAGTAGCGTGTTTATTTTAGCTTCTTTCACACCTATTAAAATGTCGCAATCGGAAACATCTTCTTGCATGGTAATCTCTAGCCTTTCATACTCTTCATCTTTATAACATCTGAGTTCACTTGGTTGAATAACTACATCAACATGAGGAAATTGTGCTTTTACCTTCATCACCTGAACAGGAGTTAAAACAACACGTCTGTCTGGGGGTGTTTTTGTTTCTTTCAGCACTGCAATTTTTATGGGTTTCATAGGCTATAATTTTGAATGCGTAAAATTAGTGAATAATTCATACTTTACAAATCCTTTGTTTTTGTTTAATACGTGGGGGCATTAATGTTTCGAAAATTCAGTGAAGAATCAAATTTATTTATACTACCTTTGCAGCCGATTAAGGAAATCAGGTGTAATTGATTGCTATTTGGAAAGTCCACAGGCTGCCCGGCCGGCAATTTTACACCAATTGTTGTATCCAGTAATTATATGGTGTAAAGCTGGACTAAAAAATAGAATATGAATTTTAAAACAATGGGCTTGAGCGAAGAAATTCTTCAAGCAATTCAAGAATTAGGCTTTGAACAGCCCACAGAAATTCAGGAAAAAGTGATTCCTGAAATTTTATCATCAGAGCGTGATGTTATTGGTTTAGCACAGACAGGCACTGGTAAAACAGCAGGATTTGGTTTGCCGCTGATTCAGCAAATTGACATTAAGAATCTAAATATACAGGCTTTAATTTTGTGTCCGACACGTGAACTCTGTTTGCAAATTACGCGTGATTTTAAAAAGTATTCACAACATACTGAGCAATTCAAAACGGTTGCTGTTTACGGAGGTGCAAATATTGAGACACAAATTCGTGGATTAAGAGCTAATCCTCAGGTTGTTGTTGGAACACCCGGACGTACTCTGGATTTGATGAAACGTCGAAAACTAAAAGTTAATAACATTCGTTGGTTGGTTCTCGATGAGGCTGATGAAATGCTGAATATGGGTTTTCGTGATGATTTAGATGCGATTTTGGAAGGAACACCAAAGGGTAGGCAAACTTTATTGTTTTCTGCAACCATGCCAAATGAAGTTAGGCGCATTACGAAGTTGTACATGAATAACCCAGTGGAAATTGTCAGCGGAACCAAAAATGCAGGTACAGGAAATGTGAGGCATGAAGTTTATATTGTTCGTGCTGCTGATCGCTATATTGCATTGAAACGCTTAGTTGATAACAATCCTAAAATTTATGGTATTGTTTTTTGCCGAACTAGAGTAGAAACTCGAGATGTGGCAGATCAGCTTATAAATGATGGCTATTCTGCTGATGCATTGCATGGCGATTTGTCACAGGCGCAGCGTGATACAGTAATGGATTCATTTCGTAAACAGCATATTCAATTACTTGTTGCAACAGATGTAGCTGCCAGAGGCTTGGATATTAATAATTTAACACATGTGTTGAATTATAACTTGCCCGATGATCCCGAAATTTATATTCATCGTAGCGGAAGAACCGGACGTGCAGGCAAACAAGGGGTTTCTGTGATTATCAGCCATGCCAGAGAAGGTCGAAGAATTAAAACATTGGAGCAAGTAGTCGGACAAAAGATTGCAAAAAAAATGATTCCCTCAGGTGAGGAAATTGTTGAAAAACGCCTGTATTCATTGATGGATAATATTGAAAATATTATTGTTGATGAAGATAGTATCGCTCCATATTGGGAACAAATTCAGAAAAAAATGAGTTGGCTTGATCGCGATGAACTTTTGAAACGCTTTCTCTTTAATGAATTTAATCGGTTTGTTGAGTACTATAAAAATGCAAAAGATCTTAATGTTTCTCAGGAGGATAGAAGAGCAAAAACTAAAACCAAAGGGAAATCTAAAAAAGAGAAATCAAAGCTTGACTTCTCAGATGAAAATTTTACGAGATTCTTTATTAACGTCGGTGAAAAACAACACGTTAAGGTACATAATTTGATTGGTCTGATTAACGAGAAAACAAGAACCCGTGATATTGAAATTGGAAAAGTTGATATTATGCGGAACTTTTCGTTTTTTGAAGTTGATTCATCGCATGCAGAAACTGTATTGAGTGCCTTTCAAAATCAAAAATACGGAAGTATTCAGTTGAGAGTTGAGTTGTCAAAACCGGATGATAATTCCAATGCTTCCATGGAACCGAGAGAGAAGAAACGTAAGAAAAAACGTAGCGGTAAACCACGGAGATATTAAGGGGATTGTTTTCTTATCCAGCATCAAAGGCAAGTAAATAAATTGTAACTAATCAGTATCAGTAAAAGTAGCTCGTTACCGCAAATCTGAGAAAGAACATTGGAATCAACAAGAGGTTGCAACCTCTTGTTTGATATCCAGTGTCCCATATTTTTTTTTTGCATCCTCCATGTGGCGTATTATCGTGCTATCGTGCTATCGTTTCAAATGCGTCTGAATAGTTATACCATTTATTAATCAAAATTGCAAGTATAATGCCGATGTAGATTCAACACCGATAGGCAAAGCATATCGGTAGTTTTGAATCACAATCGGTGTTAATGTTTTTAATTTTAGCACTAAGTAGTTACAATAAATTTAATTTATGATTATTCCCAAACATATAAAAGTTATCGCTTTTGATGCAGATGACACTTTGTGGGTGAATGAAATGCGTTTCCGCGAATTGGAAAAGGAATTTGTCCATATGATGACTGATTTTGTTGATGAGAAAACCTGTCGTAATGCTTTGTTTCAAACCGAACTTAGAAATATGGAGTTTTACGGATACGGGGTGAAACCATTTGTGTTATCGGTGATAGAAACCGGCATAGAATTAAGTAGTCTCTGCAAGAAAACGCCAAATATTGCGTTATTATCGTTTCTGAAACAGTCGATTACAAAAGTAAACTCCTTGGTTTCAGAAACTTCAAAAGCCTTATCTTTGACGTTTTCTTATCAGAGATTAAAAAACATTAGTTTTCTTGTTGGCACTAAGTATGGGACAAATTCCACAGCAAAACATTGCAACGCTTATCAAGTTAGGGAAGCAGATTTTAAATGCTCCGATTGAACGATTACCCGGTGTTGAAGATGTCTTAAAATATTTCCTGAATACAGAGTATAGGCTTGTTTTGGCGACAAAAGGGGATGCGCTTGATCAGGAGCGAAAACTGCGTGCTTCAGGGCTTGAGCATTATTTTGACCATATTGAAGTGATGAGTGATAAGCAACTTGCAAATTACGAGCTTTTATTGCGAAAGCTTTCCATCACACCCGAAGAATTTCTAATGATTGGAAATTCTGTGAAATCTGATGTTTTACCTGTGATTAATTTGGGAGGGCATGCAATTCATATTCCATTTCATACCACATGGGAATATGAGCAAGTTGAAAATGAAAATATTGAATTTTATGCATTTGAAAGTTTATTGGAGCTATTAAATTCAATTAGCTGATTATAATGGATGATATTGCTATAAAAATAGTTATACCACTTTAAAATAAAAAAAATCCGGTATTACACTGTGGATTCATTAAAAGCCGTGATTGCGGAAGTTTTTGTTAAATGTGGAAAAAGCTTTTAAGGTCGTTTCCTTTCCCTAACCGATAATGTATAAATAATAAAATTAGAGAGAGTGGTGTTGCAGAAATGGCGACAAATAGCGACCACCATAAATGGATCTCATCCGTTTTGTACAATCCAACAGAGCTTTCAATAATTAAGCTGAGTGCCACAATAACAAGGAGTGCATATCCCAAGAGATTAAAGCCCTGATATTTGACATGGCGACATATGAAATGGAAAATTCCAGATAAGATGAAGGCTCCGCTTGCAATGGGAAATCCAAGCTTGACAAACCAAAAGTCACCACCGGAAAGTGCATCAATCAGCAGTAAATTTCCAAGTGTAACACTCAGTGCAATAGGAGCCCACATTAAAATATAATGTTTGAAAAATGTGTGAATTGAGTAATATGCCCATGTGCTGAAAACAGAACCTGCAACGTATAATGACCAATTCAAACTGCTGTCAATGATTAAATTTATTAGTATCGTAAATGCAATAGTGCTTATTGAAATAATAGAAAAGGCGAGCCATAAATTCATTTTTTGCTTTATCAGAATTACAGATTTATTTGTGCGCAAATTATGTTCATGCGCCTCTTCTCCTTGAGCAAGGTGGCAAAGTGGACATTTTTCCATGCCATCCTCAAGTTCTACTCCACAATGCTTACAGATTATTGTCATCGCTTGCATCAGTTTTTTTTGTTAATACATCATCCCATGATAACATTTTTACCGGAATGCCAAAACTTGTTAATTTTTTGAAAAATAATTGCTCTAGCTCAGTTGATTTTGTGATATTACAAAAACTCGCAATCATTTTGTTTTCATAGCTCACTATGCTGCAATTTATTTTTGTTCTTGTGTTTGGTGGGGGTGGTGTACAGGATACGGCATCAATGTATTTTGCGATTTCCTCAGGATATTTTATTTGCCCCAAATTTGTCATCACACCCGAGTATTGAGCATTTCCATAACTTTTATGTTTTGCTGCCAATACCATGTCTTTAATAACGAGAGGAATAACACGTATATAAAATAGCTTTTCTGACCCGACATTTCTGCTGATAATGCGATGAATTTGTTTCGGATAAGTCTCTAATTTCATGTAGTGATGTACCGTTTGAGTGATCTCCTCAAAACTGTATTTGCCAAGCCGTGTGTCAATTTCCGGAAGCGCAAATAATGTGAAATTTCGCATGCTTTTGCTTGGAAATATTCGTCGTAAATTTATGGGTACTTGCATTCGGATAATTCCGAGTTTTTGTTTTATGCCTTTTTCTCGCATACGGATATGAATTTGCTGTAATGTATCCGTATAAACTGAAGCCAGAAATTCTGTTACGCTGACATTAAATGATTTAGCTGTCTTCAAGATATGGCTTGAAGAAATTTCTGCCTGAATAACACTTAATCGCGGCTTTGGTTTTAGTTCAAAAGGAAGATCCCATGCTTTGTTTCTTGGTTTATTGGGTGGAATCTCTTTTCGGAAATATTTCTTGTAGGAATCTTCAAATTCATGCGCTTTCGGAGCTTCATTAATATCCATGAAATATTTCGGAGTGGAAATATCATCGCCAAGTTCCCTGAAGTAGGCTAGTAGTAAGCTGTTGAGAAGTTGTATTCCTCCTCCTCCGTCGCTTACTGAATGCATCATTTCTAAGCTTATTTGTCGTCCTCTTGCCCGAATTCGGTACAATCTGTCATGCACAAATTTTGTTTGAAAGGCTTCCATTGGCGGCCACGTGTCTGCTTCAACTTGAGGAATCCCTTTGTGCTCTTCTAAGTAATGCCAAAAAAAACCATGTTTCAAATGCACATTGAAATAGGGGAAACGTGCATAAACTTTTTCAAGCGCAACTTGTAGTGCAGCAATCTTTACCGGATTTTTTAAATGAATAGAAATGCGAAATACTGAAGTTAATTCACGGTCAGAGACAGCCGGGAAAATCTTGGCTGCATTGTCTAATTTGAACCAATAAGGCTTTCTGTCCATAGCTTAATTTTGGACAAAGGTAATGAAAATCTCAGGTGATTGTTTACTTTCACTTTATTTTACAAATCGCTCTGTAAAAACTGGTTGATTATTATTCTTTATTCTCAGGATAAAAACGCCTTTCGGTAAATGATTTATCGCGACAGTATGATTGATTTTTTCTGTTTGAATTATTTGCCCTGTTATATTGATTATTTCAATGCTTGAATGTTCATATTGTGCAGGATAATCAATCAACAGATTTTCCGAATCTGTAAATATGCTTATGTTCTCACTTTCTGATGCCGATAATCCATTTGCCGTTCCACTTGTTGTGAAATTACCGTGAACTGCGGGTAATGTGTAGCAATTATTTGTTGCAAAGGCTTCGTAAGCTGCAAAGTGATAGGTTGTCCCAGGATTTAATCCGGTAACGGCACAAGTATTTCCATCATCATAATAAATTGCAAAAATCCCGGGTGCCACTGATTCTCCTAATCCAAATTCTGTGTTGCAGATATATGGCATGTTTGCTTGTGGATCACTATCTACCGTGCTGCCTTCTTTTGCCAAAACTAAGACTTTTTCTCCCAGACCCCGTGTCCATTGCAAACTAATTAAATTGTCGGCAACTGCTGTGCTTATTAAGTTTGAACATTGCAATGGAGGTGGCACGCAACCATGTCCTCCCATAAAATCAAAGGAAATCATAGAGTAATTTCCCGCAATGTTTGTTATTGGCTTATTAGTTGTGCCGCCTGTCCAATTTAAGGATGAGGGTGTGCTTATATCTGTAAAGGTTGTGTTGATCAATGTGCCCGGAAAAGGACAGTCATCATCATCAATATTGCCATTATTTCCAGCATCTTTGATGTATAATCCCATATGGGCAGTAGCATTAATGTCATTATCTTCAAAATGTGTATTAATATAATCTTGATCTACATGATAAATGAGTAATCCCGCTCCGGGAACTGCATAGTTGAAGCCGGATTGTTGTCGGTTTTCAAGTAAGAAATATTCATTTGTATTTGTTGTGGTATAGTAATATACTTGTTGCTCGAAATCGGTTGCAAGCATATTAATAGTTATCGGGCTGTTAAGCTCAGTGGCTTCTAACCAATCGTAATAATATATTTTAGTAAAAATATTTGGATGTGCAGGTTGTGATCCCATGGGTGTTCCGTTCCAAGATCCGTCTGCTTGCAAATCCCAAAAACCTGTACCACGATAGTCTGGATTGGTGTAATCAGTATCGTAAAAATCCGGTGCACCAAGTAAATGTCCAATTTCATGGGCCATCATTCCAATTGTATTTATGTTTCCCGTTGCATCATCTTCTGCTTGACAAATATATGTATTCAGCTCTACGGCATCAAAAACGCGTTGTGCTACACTATATCCCGCTTCTTCTAAAGTCCACATATGTGACCAAATATCATTTGTGTCGTAGGAGGCTTCTTGTCCGGCGCCTTGATGAATAATTGCAACAGCCTCCACTGTTCCGTCGCTGTTATTGTCGTATTGCGAGAAATCAATGCTTGCATCTGCAGCAGAAATTGCATCAAAAGCAAATTCTCCCCATTTTGATTCAGGTGCATAATAATCATGTGTATTTCCGACCTGAACCCAGTTAGCAACTGTAATCTGAATATTTAATTGTTCGAAAGAGACTTCGTAAAAATATTCATTTAAACTTCCTTTCCCGATATAATTTGTTTGATTCATTGGTTGATCGAGTTGAGTTTGAGTGTATAGGGGAGAAGTGTCTGAAAAATTGACGAGAATTACCAATAGTTTTGGATTGCCGGTGGTGGGAAAGCTTCCAGGGTTTTTATCCGTTTTATTTTGATAAAATTGATGTGTAGTTTTCAAAACAGATTTTTGTGAATTGGAAAATCGGAGATGTTTAGGAATACTTTTGAGAAATTCAATTTCTTGAGAAGTCCGTTTTGGTGTATCGTGTGCAAGTTGATTTGAAGGAATCAAAAAACCGTATTCATCTTTAATGGCATAAACCAAATCTCCTGATGCATTGTGTAAGACGCAATATCCGTTCTTTGTTTCTGCCCAATTAATAATTGCATCACCAAAGGGTTTGATACTGATGCTGCTATTGTCGGATTGTTGGAAATCAATAAAAGCTGGTTTAGCAGGTACTCCGTGACTTTTCCCAATTTGTCCGAAATTAGTATTTTTCAAAATTTGAGATTGAGCAAAATGACCTTGCATCAATAAAATAATCAAAAGAATAATTGTTTTTTTTAATGGAGAAACTTGCATGGCTTTTTGTTTTTGGTTTCCATGCAATATACGAATAAAATGAATATGAATGAATTAAAATTTCCTTTTTAATATATTCTGTATGACTTCGCCAGCCATCATGCTGCCAAAAATTGCCGGTAAATAAGAAATTGTTCCGGCATTTGACTTTTTATTCAGTCCTTTTTCCAAAATAACTGCCTCTTTATTAGGCAACTCATCGGAAAAAACCACTTTAAATCCTTTGTAAATTCCGAGTTTATGCAATCGTTTTCTCAGCATTCTTCCTAACATGCAATTGTGAGATTTGCTGATATCGGATATCTTTACTGCCAATGGATCCATTTTAGCACCTGAACCTAAGGATGAAATAAGTGGCAATTCTTTTTCAAGACAAAATGTGATAATGTTAATTTTTGGTGTCAGTGTGTCAATGCAATCTAAAACATAATCGTAAGTTCCTGATAATAATTTTTCACGATTTGTTTCGCTTAGGAACTCCTTTTGAGCGTGTACAATTAGATTGGGATTAATGTCTGTCAAACGACGTTTCATAACATCCACCTTATTCATTCCAACTGTACTATGAAGGGCAAGCAGTTGCCGGTTTAAATTGCTTTCTGTAATGATATCGGCATCTACAATGGTAATTTCACCAATTCCTGCTCTTATTAAATGTTCTGCAGCCCAAGAACCAACTCCACCGAGTCCGGCAATAAAAATGTGGGTTTGGTTTAATTTTAATACACTCTCTTTCCCGATAAGTAGCTCGGTTCTGTTTTGCCAATTTGTATTCATCGTTTTATTGCTGCAAAGTTTTCATGAATTTGCTTGTTTAAGGCTTCAACCGAGATATTTTTAAGGCGTGCGGCATGTTCGTAAACGCTCAAAATCTTTATGGAAGCTTCATCGGTTTCAAAGAATAATTTATCTTCAGGCGTGTAAATTAAACATTCATTTAATTTGCTTTGATTGCGTAATAAAGCTGCACCGTAGGAAAGGTATATACCATGCTGTGTCAGTTGTTGCATGGTTTCTGTATTCCCTTGATATCCGTGGATAATCCAAGCTTGTTTCGGTTGATAGATTTTATGCAAAGCAATTATGTCGTGATACGACTTTACAGCATGAATAATCAATGGCTTTTTTGCTTTTTCGCTCAAGATAATTTGCAGACGAAATAATTCCACTTGTTTATCCCAATTTGTCGAAGAACTGCGATCTAAACCACATTCTCCAATAGCAAAGGCAAAGCGAACTTTCGGAAAAATTTCATCAATTAAAGCTTGTGGGGTGTCTTTTTCTGCATGCCAAGGATGAGCACCTATGGAAAATAGTTTTCCTTCAGGAATGGATGCATTGTGGAACAAACTAATAATTTCAATATGCTCTTCGTTCGTTGATTCCTGATGCGTGTGTATGTTAATGAAACTCTGTTTCATATTTAAATTCTTTTCCTTGATAACTTGCTTTAGTTTTTATTGTATTTCGCAGTTTGTCCACAAATTCAAAATTTTTCAACCCGCCCCAATTTGGACTGATTATGAGTTCTTTAGGTGATTCGCTTGTAAAACGCTCTACCACAATATTCGGATTTAACCTTTCTAAAAATCGAATTACTAAGTTAATATATGAATCCACTGTAAAAGAAACAAAATCTTCAGGAACTTGTTTAAACTCCTCAGCGATTGCCGTTCCTTTTAACACTTGCAATTGATGTAGTTTTAGACTATTTGGTTGCACGGAGTTAATGAAATCTACATGGTTTAACATGTCATTTTCAGATTCGCCCGGCAAACCGAGAATTAAATGTGCTCCGGTATGAAACGATTTATTCTGACAGGTAGCAAATGCATCAATAACAGCTTGTACATTATGTCCGCGGTTAATTCGACTCAAGGTTTTGTTTAATCCAGATTCAATGCCGAATTCAAGACTCACGTAATGCGATTTTGCAAGCTTGTCTAACAATTCGATTTGGGTTTTTGAGATACTATCAGGACGCGTTGCAACCACCAAACCAATGACACCTTCTGTTCCTAATGCTTCGTTTAGCATATTTGCGAAATTAGTGTCGCTTGTGTAGGTGTTTGTAAAGGATTGAAAGTAAGCCAAATATTTTTGCGATTTGTATTTTTTTGCAAAGAAATCAATGCCTTCAGTCAATTGTTGCCGAATGGATTTTGTAGATTTGCAATAGAATGGTGAGAAACTGGAATTATTGCAATATGTACATCCGTCAAAAGATAAGCTACCATCTAAATTCGGACAGCCTAGTCCGGTATTAACAGAGATTTTTTGCACTCTCTCTCCGAAAGTTTTTCGAATATATCCAGAGTAATCATTCCACGGATTAGGGTTTTGTATCAATTGTTTATTCACATTGTAAAAAAACAGAAAAATGATGAGCCTACAAAATTTGCTTGCTTTTTACGAGCTTTCTATCCCAAACATTCGCTAAATGTGTTCACATACAGTCTGTTTTAGACGGCAAATTGAAATTTCTAAATTGAAAATGCGGCAAGCCCGAGCGCCGTAAATACAAACAAGATTAATATAATATCCACAAGGGATATAATTAATCCGGCAATTGCAAGCCCTCTTGGTTTTTTAAATATCCCGATGAATGAAAAAATCAGGCCTAATATCCAGATAATCCATCCGAAGAATAATGAAATGAGAGAAAGGACAAAACCAGCGGTTCCAAGTCCGTTCTTTTCGGCAGTGGGAGCCTGTTGAACATAAACAGTACGTGTTTTTGTTTGTGAAGGTTCTGAGTGCGATGGCTGATTTTGATTCGTTTCTCTTGTTTGATATCCAGTGTCCCATGTTTTCTTTTTTTGCATCCGCCATGTGGCGTATTATCGTGATATCGTTTCAAATGCGTCTGAATAGTTATACCATTTATTAATCAAAATTGCAAGTATAATGCCGATGTAGATTTAACACCGATAGGCGAAGCAAAGCGTAGCATATCGGTAGTTTTGAATCACAATCGGTATTACAAAAAACCACAAAATGTCCGGAGGTAA
>JAYEFQ010000136.1:0-9665 GCA_034658655.1 Bacteroidota bacterium | reverse complement strand
ATCTTCATGAATTCAAAGAACTTTCCAATCTAAATCCTCTTTTAATCGCCGTCTCTTTCCCTATTTTCCTTCCGTATATTGGCTGTTTAAAAGAACATTATTTCGTGATTGGGAGTGCAAAGAAACGGCCTTTGTTTTTAACCTCCAAATGTTTTTGTGTTTTTTTTTAATGTTTTTAAAAGTTTTTTTTCTTTGTTCTGAAATTCAATAAGTTATGTTATAAGAAATATTTTTTTTATTTTCAATTGTTTTAAAACGGCAATCTATGTATCTTTAACCAAATGAAAAAACTGATCGCCGTGAAACGTAAATGGACATTACTACTCTTCATTATTATCGCATTTATCTTGTATGGTAAAACGATTGGACACCAATTTAATATTGATGATAATTATGTTGTTCACAATCATAAACTTGTTGAAAAAGGAATTAAAGGAATCCCTGAAATATTTACAAGCAGATACCATAATGAACGAAATCAATATTTCGGATACAGACCTCTCACAGTAGCAGTATTTGCAATTGAAACTACAATATTTGGAGAAAATCCGCAGGTGCATCATTTTATTAATATACTATTATACGCCTTACTAATCATTGTCCTTTTTCGTTTAATAAAAACGCTTTTCCCTGACATCTCACCCAACTTCATATTAATTAGCTTGCTCATATTTATTGTACATCCTATTCATACTGAGGTTGTAGCAAGCTTAAAGAACAGAGAGGAAATTCTCTGTTTCCTATTCGCAGCACTTTCGTGGATTCAAATGATAAAATTTCAAGATCATAAAAAATGGCGGAACTTGATTTTTAGCCTAATCCTACTTGGTACAGCTTTTCTTGCAAAGGAAACTGCCGTGATTTTTGTCGCAATTATTCCTTTAAGCATTTTCTATTTCAAAGCAAAACCAGAAAAAACAAATAATCAACCAAACAAATCAATAAAATTCCCTTGGGTTATCTCAATTCAATTCCTACTACTCACAATTATAATATGGAGGCCAGAATTTATTGACAAACATATTAACGGCATTGCTTTAATCATCCTATCCAGCGTGTCAATAATTGCACTCACATGGGGGGTGACAAAATTCAAACAATCTGATAAACCAGATATGAAAAATCCTTTTCTGCTTGGATTCATAACACTATTTGTCGCTGCGATTGCTTCACCCTTATTTATGCTTTCATTAGGCAAAGTATTTATTACTCTTTCTTTAATTTCAATCATCATTTATACTGTCTTCCATCAATACCCAAACATCTTAACCAATATCAAACAACGAACACATAAAATCCCAAAAACCTATTTTTACCTAGTAGGCATTAGCTTAACTGGCGCCCTAATTATCGCGCTACTACATTTTATCCCTGACATGATATTGCCAAAACAAAATGCTCCAGTATTTCATTGGCAAAATCCACTTTTTACAGACACTAGCTTTTCCACAAAATTTGGCATTGTGTTTTACTCGCTAGGATTCTATCTAAAGCTTCTTTTTATCCCGGATCCACTAAGGTTTTATTATGGTTACGCAGTCATTCCAGATGTTGGATTTACAAACATCATCGTTATCTTTTCATTCTTAATTCACATTGGCCTTATATATATTATGTATAGAGGGATAAAAAAACGAAGTATTTTGTCCTTTGCAATTGCGATGTATTTGATTGCGATTATTCCCTTTTCAAACATTTTCTTTCCTTTAACAGGAATTATAGCCGAACGTTTGCTATTTATTCCATCATTTGCTTTCGCACTTGCAATTACCTTCTTACTTTTCCAAATAACAAAAACAGACTTAACCTCCAATATAAAACTAACAAAAAAACCTACGACACTAATTTTAAGCATGATTCTGGTTATCCCATTTTCTATTTTAACAATCCTCAGGGTTCCTGATTGGGAAAACAGAGAAACATTATATCAAGCAGATATCCCAAAACTAGAAGAATCAGCTAAAGCAAATAATCTTTATGCCAACCATATGATTGCTAAAGTTTATGAAGGTATGAAACGTGGTGTGCCCCTTCAAAAAATGGATGAAGTTATACAATTATCAATCAAACATTATAATCAGACCTTAATTGTTGACAGTACTTATGCAAATCCATACCATAACCTTGGGTACATTTATATGATTATTGGGCGTGATTACAAAACGGCTGAAAGCTATTTCACAAAGTGTATTCAAGCCGACTCTATTATTCCTGAAGCATATATGAACCGCGGAGTGAGCAGGTACCACCTCGGAAAATTGCAAGCAGCAAAAATAGATTTAGAAAAAAGCAAAGAATTTCGCTTAGAATCAGAGTTGGGAAAAATATTTTATTATCTCGGACAGACTCATGAAAACCTCCTTGATACGGCTCAAGCAAAACAAGCTTACGACTCCGCATATCATTATAACCCAGAGCAAAAAGGAATTATCGAAAAACAAGTCGCACTTGCAAAAGCACAAAATAAATGGGATGATGCCTTATTTTATCAAGAAAAACTCACCAAGTTAGCCAATCCTAAAAATGATAAAGTATGGGTTGATAAAGGGAATTTCGAATTGATGCTTGGGGATACAACTGCAGCAATTCGCTCCTGGGAAAAGGCATTTCAGATCGCCCCAGCAAACTACAATATCGGAATGTCTCTTAGTAACTTTTATCAAGAAAAAGGCAACACAGAAAATGCAAATTATTATAAAAACATGGCACTAAAACACAAAGGAAAGTAAATATTACAACAAAAATTTCTAAGAATAAAACCGTACCTTAGTGCACTGATGTTAAGGATTAAATATATCGTAATTTTACTGTTTTTATTTGGAATAATATCTGAATCAAAAGCACAAAATCTAGTAAATTACCATATAGAATCATATCCCGTAATTGACAGTATCATTCAGCTCAACAATTATCCTGTCATTTTTGGAAGTTTACGCTTTCTAAATCAAGAAGAACACTTTAATAATACAAATTTCAGCCTTGATGCAATAAACGGAACAATCCATTGTAAGACACCCGAATCATACACAACAATTCATTTATCATATCGATCATACCGCAATGATATTTCAAAAGTAAACTCAGTTTTTTTTCCACAAGAAAATATGCTCTCTTTATCGGACAGTAATAATAATTCAACATCACAGCAATTTCACCCAGACGATTACAAAAACAAGCTTTCTGACAATTCCCGATTAAATGTGCGTGGAAGCATTGCCCGTGGAGTAAATGTTGGAAACAATCAAAATGCGGTATTAAACTCCAACTTAAACATGCAAATAGATGGTGATTTGGGCGACGGGCTCATGGTAAGAGCATCAATTTCTGACAGAAACATCCCAATTCAACCGGATGGTACAAGTCAGCAACTTCAGGATTTTGATCAAGTTTTCATTGAAGTATATAATTCGGATTTTAAACTTACTGCCGGAGACTTCAGCATCAAAGCACCAAAAGGAAAATACATGAAATATCAGCGAAAAACACAAGGTGCGATGTTGCATTTTAGTCCATTATTATCAAATGAAAACATAAAAGTCACCTCTGAATTTGCTGGTGCAGCAGCACGAGGAAAATATCATCGAATGGAATTTGTTGGCAAAGAAGGTAACCAAGGTCCCTACAAATTAACTGGAGCAAATAATGAAACATGGATAATTATTCTCTCCGGCTCTGAACGGATATTTATCGATGGCGAATTGTTAACCCGCGGACAATCAAAGGATTACATCATTGACTATAATACCGGAGAGCTTAGCTTTACCGCAAATCAATTGATAAGCAAAGACTCCCGAATTATTGTTGAATTTGAATATTCTGACAGAAACTACAACCGATTCATGCTCACAACTAATCATGAAATCAAAACAAAAAATTCATCCTACTATATTCGTTATTTTTCAGATGCCGATGCAAAAAACCAACCCATAGATCAAAATATCGATACAGATAAACGCATTTTTTTGTCTGAAATCGGTGACAATCTCGACCAAGCCATGTTTCCCGACTTTGATAGTGTCGGGTTTGATAATGGACAAATTCAATATCGCATGACTGACACCATCATTAATGGGGAAACCTACGATTCCATCTTTATTTACTCAGTAAATCCGGCAGAAGCCATTTATCAAGTCGGATTTTCACAAGTAGGGCAAAATCAAGGGAATTATATCAAACAAATCAATTCAGCAAACGGACGTGTTTACCAGTGGGTTGCACCTGAAAATAACATCCCTCAAGGAAATTACGAGCCGGTTACCCTATTGGTAACGCCAAAAAAACAACAAATGCTAACACTGGGAGGTGAAAATAAACTTGGGAAAAACACATCCGTTTATTATGAGGTGGCACTTTCAAACGAAGACAAAAACATGTATTCTAATCTTGACTCACAGGACAATCAAGGACTGGCATTGTCATCAGGAATTAATCAAACAATAATCAAAAAACAAAATACATCCTTAAATTTAAATTTAGAATACAATTTCATCGGAAATAATTTTCAATCCATAGAAAACTTTCGCGAACAAGAATTTAAACGAAACTGGAATTTAAATGAAAATTTACCGAATCAAAACGAACATCATTCTCATGTCGGCTTTCTTTTTAATCAGAAAGACATATTAAAGGCTGAATTAAACTCATCGACAATAATCAGACCCGGAATTTACGAAGGATACAAACAAAATTTTCAAAGCCAATATAAAACGAATCATTGGGATATCATCGGACAGTTTAATTTGTTAAATACGAATCGCACCTCAGACCAATCACAATTTCTGAAACACCGATTACGGATTGGAAAACATTTTAATGCGATTGCATTTTATGTTGAAGAGGCTCAAGAATGGAATCAATGGGAAGCTACTGACAGTCTGCTTGGTGAAAGTTTTCAATTTCAGGAAATAAAAAGTTGGATTCAACAAGGAAGAAAGTCGGAAAATCAATTCAAATTATTTTACAAATATCGATTAGACGAGCTCCCTTATCAAAATTCATTTTCCCCGTTTAGCGAATCCCATGACATAAAAGCATCTGCTAATTTCATTTCAAACAAACGGTCACAATTAGATGCAAGCATTGGTTACCGAAAACTTCTTTTACTCAATCATGAAATACAAACAAACGAAAAAGCACAAAATAATTTAACGGCACAATTACGATTCAATCAAACAGCATGGAACGGATTCCTAACTACACGCATATTTTATGAGTCGGGAGCCGGCTTAGAACTGAAAAAAGAATTTACTTACATCGAAGTTCCGACAGGACAAGGCGTTTACACCTGGAGTGATTATAACGGAAACGGAGTTGAAGATTTAGATGAATTTGAAATCGCTCAATTTACTGATGAGGCAAAATACATTCGGATTTACACTCCCGGAACAGCAAGCGTACAAACCTTTAATAATCAATTCAGCATGAGCATTCAGCTTAAACCGGATGCAATTTTTACTGAAGAAAACACAGCGTTTTTACAACGTTTTTACAATCAATTCAGTTTGAATTTGTCAAATAAAAACACCGCATCACAATGGTATGAACAATATACACCACTTTCCTCTTTACTTGCAGACAGCAGCTTAGTAAACCTCAACAACTCCATTCGTAATACATTATCATTTAATCGGTTCAACCGTTATTTCTCAATGGATGTAATTTACCATCAAAACCAATCAAATATATTAATGATAAACGGATTAGACGTACAATCCAATCAAACAACAGAAATTCGCAGCAAAATTCGTTTATTCAAAAATATCTTACTTGAAACACGTGCAGGAATTGGACAAAACATTTTAGATTCTGAATTTTTTTCTTCAAAAAATTATCTGATTAAATACGAGCAAACTGAGATTAATTTATCCTACCAACCAGATATGAACATGCGGTTTAGCATTTTGGGGAATTTCAAACACAAAGAAAATAAAATCACACCGGTTTTTTCACGACAAATCAGTCCTGCACTGCAATATCGAAACAATGCCTTTATTAATGGAATGCTAAGCGTGAAAATTACTTATACGTATTTGATTTACAACGGGAAAAGCAATTCCTCTCTGGCATATCAAATGCTGGAAGCCTTGAAACCCGGACACAATATGATATATTCCATCAATTTTCAAAAACGGCTTGCCAATGGTTTGCAAATTAACCTGAATTATCAAGGGCGCAAACCTGCCGACAGCAAATATATTCATACTGGCGGGGTACAAGTTCGAGCATACTTCTAAACAATGACATTCTGAACAGCAAAAAAACATTTCATTATGCAGGATTAATGTTATTTTTGCATAAAATATTAAACATTAGCGTGAACATGAAACGGATTAAAATCAGCAAACTCCTTGAAACACAAGGACAAAATCAAGAAGTAAAGGCCATGGGTTGGGTAAAAACAAAACGTGGAAGTAAAAACGTTGCATTCCTTGCCCTCAACGATGGTTCAAGCATAAAAAACATTCAAATTGTTATTGATTTTGATAAAATATCTATCGATTTATTGGAAAATGTGCACAGCGGTGCGTCTGTAGCAGTTGTTGGGAAACTTGTCCCATCACAGGGAAAAGGACAAAGCGTTGAAATTGAAGCCGACACACTTGAATTGCTCGGAAAAGCAGATCCTGAGCATTTCCCGATTCAACCTAAAAAACATAGTTTAGAGTTTTTGCGGGAAAATGCACACCTCCGTTTCCGGACAAATCTTTTCGGCGCCATTACACGCATCCGTCATGCGATGATTTATGGCGTTCATAAATTTTTTAATGATAAAGGATTTTATAATATCCACACACCGATTATTACTGCTTCTGATGCTGAAGGTGCAGGTGAAATGTTTCACGTAACCACATTAGATTTAGACAATTTACCTCGCAATGACGCAAAGGCAATTGATTACAAACAAGATTTTTTCGGTCGCAGTAGTCATTTAACCGTTTCAGGACAATTAGAAGCAGAGCTTGCAGTACTTGCAATGTCTGAAGTATATACCTTTGGACCTACTTTCCGTGCTGAAAATTCAAATACCGTGAGGCATCTTGCTGAATTTTGGATGATTGAACCTGAAATGGCATTTTGCGACATTCACGATGACATGGATCTTGCAGAAGAAATGCTGCAATATCTGGTGAAATATGCCCTTGATAATTGCAAAGACGACCTTGAGTTTTTACATGAAAGACGTGCAAAAGAAAACTCTCAAAAACCACAAAACGAAAGAGATGCGCTCGAACTTATCGACCGCTTAAACTTAGTGGTTGAAAACAAATTTATCCGACTGACCTACACCGAAGCAATTGAAATATTAAAAAATTCAAAACCCAATAAGAAAAAACAATTCCAATATCCGGTTGATGGTTGGGGAACAGACTTACAAAGCGAACATGAACGCTATCTAGTTGAAAAACATTTCAAAAAACCGGTCATTCTTACCGATTATCCCAAGGATATTAAGGCGTTTTATATGAAACTCAACGATGATGACAAAACCGTCAGAGCAATGGATGTTTTATTTCCGCAAATTGGTGAAATTATCGGTGGTTCACAGCGCGAAGAAAATCTTGAGAAGCTTCAAAAACGCATGAACGAAATGGATATTCCCGAAAATGAAATGTGGTGGTATATGGACACCAGAAAATTCGGAACCGTTCCTCACAGTGGATTTGGCCTTGGTTTTGAGAGACTTATGCTCTTCGTTACGGGCATGTCAAATATCCGCGACGTAATTCCATTCCCTCGTACACCAAAAAATGCTGAGTTTTAAGATTTTTTTTGTATCTTTAGCCTGTATATGCTTAACCAAAAATTACAACAAAGATTGCAACAAAAGTTGTCGCCGCAGCAAATCCAAATGATTAAGCTGCTGGAACTACCTAGTTTACAACTTGAGCAACGCGTAAAAAAAGAGTTAGAAGAAAACCCTGCACTTGAAGAAGGTGCAGAAAAGGACGAACTAGATGAGCAGGAAGAGTCACAAGAAAAAGACGAACAAGATGAATTTTCACTCGAAGATTATATTTCCGATGATGATACTCCTGACTACAGACTGACAACAAATAATTACTCAAAAGACGACGAACCGAAACATGCCCCAGTAAGTAATGGACAATCATTTCTCGAGTTATTAACCGAACAATTGCAACTGAAGAGTATCAAACAAGAAACTTTTCTGTTAGCAAAATATTTGCTTGGCAGTTTAGATGTTGATGGCTATTTGCGTCGCAACCTTGAGGACATTGTGGACGATTTAGCATTTTCACAAAACATTCAAGTTGAAATTGAGCAACTTGAAACGGCTCTACATGCCATAAAAAGCCTAGACCCTCCAGGAGTAGGCGCCAAAAACCTTCAGGAATGTCTGCTGATACAACTCAATCGTAAAGAAAATCAAACCAACAATATTAAACTAGCATATCGTATCCTCGATGAGCATTTCGATTCATTTACAAAAAAACATTATGAACGCATCATCACAAAACTAAAAATCACCAAAGATGAGCTGAAAGATGCACTGAATGTCATCATAAAACTCAATCCAAAACCAGGGGCATCTGCGTCTGAAAATGTTTCCATGCAAACCATAATTCCCGATTTCATTGTCAATATTAAAGATGGTGAAATTATTTTAAGCTTAACCTCCAAAAATGCACCAGAACTACATGTCAGTAGAAATTATGCAGATATGCTAACAAGCTATCAACATCAAAAGGACAAATCAAAAAAAAACAAAGAAGCAGTTCTTTTTGTAAAACAAAAATTAGATGCCGCAAAATGGTTTATAGATGCAATTAAACAACGGCAAAATACGCTGATTGTTACCATGCAAGCAATTATTGATTACCAAAAGGAATTTTTCTTGGAAGGAGATGAAACCCTCCTTAAACCAATGATTTTAAAAGATATTGCCGATGCTACAAACCTTGACATTTCCACAATTTCAAGAGTAGCTAACAGCAAATATGTTCAAACGCCTTACGGAAACTACTTATTAAAATATTTCTTTTCAGAAAGCATGCAAAAAGAAAACGGCGAAGAAGTTTCCACAAGACAAATCAAACAAATACTCATGCAGCTCATTGACAATGAGGACAAGAAAAAACCGCTCACAGATGAAAAACTTGGCGCCTTACTTAAAGAACAAGGATACTTAATTGCACGAAGAACTGTGGCAAAATACCGTGAGCAACTCAATATCCCCGTTGGAAGATTGCGTAAAGAACTTTAAAAGCATGAAATCCAAAACATTATTCAAATTAATTACCTACCTATTTCATCCGCTGCTAATTCCCTTGCTTGCAAGTTTATTGATTTTTTACAGTGGGCATTATTTGCAATTCATCGACACCAAAATCATTCGACTCATACTATTAATTATTGTCACACTAAGTATTGTATTGCCGGCACTTATTATCCCTTTATTTTATTTTCAAACGATTATTCCCAGCCTTAAATTAGAAACAAAAAAATCACGCATAATTGCATTATCAATTACCCTGTCAACCTATATTTTAGGACTGTTTTTAATGCAACGCTACGGATTTCCGATTATAATTACTAAACTGTTTTATTCCCTAATTATTAATCTAATTTTATTAACTGCTGCTCAAGTATTTATAAAATTGAATTTTCATGCCGCAGCTTGGGGAAGCATGATTGGATTAACCGCA
>JAYEFQ010000135.1:59823-72305 GCA_034658655.1 Bacteroidota bacterium | reverse complement strand
TTGCATTAAAATAGCTTTACCATCTTTTAAAGTAGCAGCGACATCGCTCGCAAGCGCATCAGAGCCCATAAGTTGATAATTCGCCTTCATAATTTCACCAAGAAAATATCTGGCTTCACCACACAAATTATTTTCAAGTGGTTTGTTTGAACAAGCCCAAGCAGTAGCTTTTGGAGGATGCGCATGAACAATCGCATTTACATCCTGACGGTCTTGATAAATTGCCCAATGCATACCGGTTTCCATACTCGGGGACAAATCAACACTTAAATTTTCACCGGAAGCCGAAATATGTGCAATTTTATCAGCTTGAATATTTCCTTTATCAGATTGTGATGCAGTAATCAATATACTACCATCATCCAGACGCATAGACACATTTCCACCGGAACAGGTTGTCAATCCGCGACGATAAAGTCGTTGCATAATCTCTGCCACTTCATTTTTCTCAGTCAGGTAATTCATAAATCAAAAAGTTTTTTTATTGCTGCTTCGTTCGCTTCTATAATTCCTTTATTAGTAATAATGCCCTTTATTAATTTTGCAGGTGTTACATCAAAGGCAGGATTAACACAATCGGATTCCGGATTATTCACAAAAATCGAGTGCATTTTACCTCGAACATCAAGACCGGTTTGCATCATAACTTCCTCAGCTCCTCTTTGCTCAATCGGTATCTCTTTCCCCGTAGCGATATTGATATCAAAAGTTGAAATAGGTGCAGCTACGTAAAACGGCACTCCATAATATTGTGCGGCAATTGCTTTTTCCAATGTTCCGATTTTATTTGCCACATCACCATTAGCAACAATTCGGTCTGCTCCGACAATCATCATATCAACTTTTCCTTGTGCCATGAGGTAAGCGCCGGCATTATCGGGAATAATTTGATGCGGCACGCCGTGATTATACAATTCCCAAGCAGTCAGTCGTCCACCTTGTGCTCGTGGTCTGGTTTCATCGGCATAGACAAACACATTTTTCCCTGCATCATGTGCTGCATAAACTGGAGCTAAAGCCGATCCATAATCGACAAAAGCAAGCCATCCGGCATTGCAATGTGTCTCAATTCGCATTCCCTGTTTTATCAGTTGATTCCCAAACTCGCCGATCAGTCGTCCTTCTTCAGCGTTTTCATCCGCAATTCGATTTGCCTCATTCACAGCATCTTTCCGATTTAATCGTGCTTTTTGATAGACTGCTTCAGTTGCGTAGAAAAGATTTTGTGCAGTCGGTCTTGTAAGATTAATTTCCTGCTTTGCTGCATCAATAAATTCGAGATAATTTTCTTCAGGAGCCTCTAATGCCGATTGAGCCATGGCATACGCACCAACAGCACCAATTGCACCGGCTCCGCGAACAATCATTGATTTTATTGCATGACACGAATCTTTATATGTTTCAGCAACATGCCATGAAAATTCAAAAGGCAGTTTATTCTGCTCAATCATTATACATTTCCCATTTTCAAAACGAACCGTTCTAACATGTTTTCCATTTACTTTCATTGGCTTAGATTTTTTTTGATTTGCAAGTCATAATCTCGCATAATTCGTTGCAAAACAGGATGATTAACATTTGCATGGCAACAGGAAACAATTTTCCTAATTGGCAAAACCTTTGAAGAGGTTCCGGTAATAAATGCAGCATCGTAATTGAGAACATCTACAACATTCACCGCTTGATATTTTATTTGAAAACCTGCTTCTATTATGGTTTTTATCACATAATCACGCGTAATTCCTTTCAAAACCAAATCATCTGGAGCTGTAACGACAGTCTTGTCCACAATAAAAAAAAGATTTGATTGACTGCCTTCTGTTAACAAACTATTTTCATTATAAAGTAGAACTTCATAAACTTTACGCATAGCTTTGTATCGAGCAACAACAGCTTTCATAGAAGCATTCCACTTTTTCACATTCGGGTTTGTCCGAACAAAATGAGTAAAAGCAACAGCCACTCCATTTTGATAATCCTCAACTGTCGGATAATGATGCGACACAATTTCACACAAGACATGAATTTTCTCCTTATCGGGAAATAATGAAACTCTGATATTTCCATTTCTAACCTGATTTTCGGATACACATGCATTCATATCCTGCAAAAGGAGCGATTCATCAAAAGGCAAATTAATTTCTGCTAAAATTAATGACTTTTTCAATCGGATAAGATGATCTTTCAAGAAAACAAATTTACCATCAATTATGCGCAGCACTTCGTAAATCATTGACAAATTAGAAATTAATTCGGCATCAAACTGCGAAACAGGCATAAGTTTATGCTGCCAAACAATTTGTTTCGTTTTAGCACTTGATTCAGCCATATTGTTTAATATATTCCTGAAGCAAATTCAACACATTATGTACATTTTTCTGAAAAACAGATAAGACAATTTCCCAAGTTACTGCCTCTCTATTATCGCGCCAAGAGTCATAATCAGTACTCATAGCAACTGCGGTGTATAGTATTCCGGCTTCATTTGCCAAAATTGCCTCGGGAGCTGTACTCATATTAATAAGATCAGCTCCCCAAGTACGAAACATGTGAGATTCTGCTCGAGTTGAAAAGCGTGGTCCCTCAATTGTTAAAATGCAAGCTTTTGAATGGGCTTTTAGCTTTAGCAATTCAGCAAGTTGTAATAACTGATGTCTAGTCGGTTCATCAAAAGGATCAGCCATTGGACAATGTTTCATTTCACCAGCCGGAAAGGACTCAAAAAAAGTTACTGGACGATGTCGGGTAAAATCAATAAATTGATTAGGAAGCACAATATCTCCCGGCATAATTTCTTCACGAAGGCTACCGACAGCAGTACTTGCAATAATTTTTTCACAGCCCAAATCTTTTAGCGCAGTAATATTTGCACGATTATTCACCTGTGAAGGCGGGATACTGTGACTTTTTCCATGTCTGGATAAAATCACGACAGATTTCCCATAAATTTCCCCAACCGTAATATCAGAATGTGAACCGTAAGGGGTTGCAAGATTTACAGATTCAGCATGTTTAAGGATATCAGGATTCTCAAGCCCTGAGCCCCCAATAATTGCAATTGGTTTATTCATAACGTAAAGAATCAAAAGGCATAAAACTCCGTCTTAATAAAGCGGTATCTTCAGGGAATAAATCGGTTGCCATTTCAATAAGATTTTCAGCGGAATCGACATAATAATCATCCATCAAATAATCGAAATACAAACGAATACCATCTGCTAAAACAGGTTTCATTTCAGGTCTTGCTTTTTTTACAACTTGCGATAAAACTGGAATAATGGAATCCATCACCTCGTTTCCGAGTTTTTTATCGTAATTAAAGTAACCGATTGTTCCACTATAAAAATACAAGCTTTGGTCTTCTTTCAATCGAGCAAATGAACGCATCATAGAAGCAGCGCGACTATGTTTTCCATCCCATGAATATGCTAACATTTTAGGGATACCTGATTTCACAATATCATGTACTACAAAATCATTATTAGGGAAATACTCTCCAACTTTATCATAACGTTTTGCTTTCACTAAATTTTTCAATGCCAGATCATACGCTTTCTTGTACTCTGGATATTTATTAAGTACAGTATCCAAATAAATTTGATGATAACTCATCGCCAAATACAAATAAACCTCGGGGTCGCTGGAGTATTTCCCTCTCAAGGTCATTCGATCGGCTTTAAAAGCGCAGTCTTCATATTGTTCTTGCTCATAGTAGTCAGCTAATTTGTCAAAATATCCACCAACCACTTGTGCACCGGCGGAGCTAATAGTTCCAATTAATAAAAAGAGCAATAAACTTAGTGTAATTTGTTTTTTCATACCTATCAATTTAATTGTTTGAAGGTAATGTTTTCAAAAAACATTCCAAAATTCTATATTAAATATTTATTATTAATCTAAACTTGGCACAAAATCGTGTGCAATAACCCTCAATTCTGTTCGTCGATTAAGCTGATTAGCAACTTCTTGTTGTTCCTTAGTAAGATTCTCAACATATTCAGGACTTAATACATCACCTTGCTTTAACCATTCGTGCTGAGAATGATCTTCCTCAATTTCAATCGGACGAGACTCCCCGTATCCTACTGTTGTTAAACGTCCGAGTAAAATACCACGTGATATTAAATAGCTTCTAACTGCTTCAGCACGTTCTTTACTTAGTTTCATATTATTCTCATCAGAACCTATCATATCCGTATGAGCAGCAAGTTCAACAATAATATTTGGATTATCATTCAAAACATTTGTCAAACTATCCAATGAATACTTTGCCAATGCAGTCAAATCTTTCGATCCAAATTCAAATTCAATATTAGGAATCTCAAATGTCTTATTATAAGTTTCTAACATAATATCGAATCTAAATGTTTTATTAAAAAGTACGGTATCTGTTGAAAAACGAGCCTTTCCATTAAAATATCCGGGTTTGTTTACAACGAACACATAATCGGTATGAGGTTTCAAATTAAAAACAAAATACCCTTCGTAAATATCACTGGTATCTGTAAACATGGTTCCGTCAGAACCAATTAAATGAATAACTGCGCTATCGATAACTTCCTCAGTATCAACATCGGTTACAAAACCTTCCATATCAAATTTCAATGGTGGTTTTTCAAAATAATAAATATCTTCACCCTTAGACCCCGGGCGGTCAGAGGTGAAATATCCTTTTTCTTCATTCACATAATAATAAATGCCAAAATCATTACCAGGACTTGAAAACGGATGTTTCATATTTTCCACAATGTAACGATATTTCCCATCAGGTCTGGCTTTATATAAATCAAGTCCTCCCATAGAAGGTAATCGATTACTAGAAAAGTAGAGTGTAGAATCGGCTCGAACAAAAGGAAACAACTCATCATTCACCGTATTTACTGTTGGACCAAGGTTTTTAGGTTTCAACCAAGCACCATCCTCTTTATCAACATACCAAATATCTGCACCACCGAATCCGCCAGTCATACGAGCAGAAAAATACATTCGATTACCATCAGGAGATATACTAGTGTGCCCGATAGAAATTGAATCGCCGACAATATCAACACGTTCTGGATTTAACCAATCTGTACCTGTCTTCGAGATCTGATAAATCTGACAACCAAGCGGTTTTCCTTTTTCTTTTTGGCAGGAAGTAAAAAGCATTGTAGCTCCTCCATCAGTCATATGTGGAGCACCTTCGTCGAATTCAGTATTTAAAGAGTCGAGCATTTCGGGATCACTCCATTCACCTTGTCGATTCATTTTCGATACAAAAATGTCATTATATCGCTCCCCAGTAATTCCAGATTTCTTTTTACCGGTAACGCCTTTTCGGTTTGATGCAAAAAAGATATGGTCAAACCCGTCTTTTTCAACAATTGAGGGCGTAAAATCATTATCTCTGGTATTAAAATCACGCACTGCCTCAACCTGAAAGCGTGTTGGAACACTCAACCATTCTTGAGTTAGTTCAACAGATTCAATTAAGAGCTCAACGATACTGTCCGAACCATTTGTTTCGAGATATTCTCGATATATCTCCAAGGCATCATCATATTTCTCATCCATCCGGAGGATTTCAGCCTCTTTTACCCAAGCTTCACGATTTTCAGGATTATATCTTGATGCGCGTCTTAAATACGTTCTGGCTTTTCGATAATCACCAGCTATAAAATATGCATTACCTATTTTAAAGTAAATTGGCGTTTTTTCTTTCCGACCGGTCATTTTTTTCATTGCCCGCTTATACATATCAACCGATTTAAAATATTCTCCGGCCTCATAAAATGCATCGGCTTTTTTAAGTCTTCGTGCTTGTGAAAACCCACTTGTGCCAATAATTGCAAACAAGACAATTAAAATATATGTAAAACCCTTTAACTGCATTCTGTTTTTTCAGTTCTATTAACGTCACTCAGCTTGCTTTATTATCTTAATTCGCCAAAGATAACAAGTTTCGTTAAAAAGGGAATATGGAATTGTAATCGAAAATTAATTTTCATAAAAAAAGCCGGACATTTATCCGACTTTTCAAATGTTCGTTTCATAAAAATTTTATAATTTTTGATTCGTAACTGTCATGATTTCAGCTTCAAGTTCAAGTGCAGCTTTTTCAATTTCAGCACCTTCTTTCACCACTTTATCAACGAACGCTTTATCATCATAATCACCGACATTAATTCGCACATTCAAATAAGCGGCACGAATTCCAGCAGTAGCGGCTAATGCTCCTACTGCAGCATCAGTAACAGAATTAGGATTTCCTTCATGCACCATAGCTTTCATTAAGTTCATGCTTTCGAAACAGAGTTTCATTGTTTTCAAAGGCACCTCAATTGCATATTTAGTAGCGTCCATAATTGCCTTTTGGCGAGCCGCTTTTTCTTTTTCCGATTTTTTCGGAAGCCCGAATGCATCCATAATTTTATTAAAGGCATTAGTATCTTCATCAACCATTGCAAGCAGCTGATCATGGTGATATTTTCCTTTTTCAGCCCATTCACTAAACACTTCCCAATGTTCATCCCAACCGCGTTTATGTGAAGATAGATTTGCAACCATAGTGCCCAATGCAGCACCAAGTGATCCCATGTAAGCAGCAATTGATCCACCGCCTGGAGCAGGAGATTCTGAGGCTGTTTCCCAAACAAATTCTGATAAGTTCATATCTATTAACTTGGCAGATTTTTCTTTGGCAGCCATTGCATATTCAATAATTTTCTCCTCAGGTTTGAATTTATATAAGTCATCAAGCCCCATTGACTTCACAGCGATTTTAATCAACTCATTATCAGAGATACCTAAGGAACGATTTTGTTTACGCAAAAAATATTTCCCTGTTTCAAGCATTGCATTTAGCGGGATTAAGCCAACGAGTTCAGAACCAGTGACACGTAAACCACGTTCATTTGCTTTTTTATAAACCTCATCGAATGCAATATGGACTGGTGTTACAGAGATATTTGTCAGGTTCATTGAAATTTGAGCAATGCCAAACTCCTCTATAAACCAACCAATGGCTTTTACTTCTTTGAGTGCTCCAGGAATCCAAATCTGCTTTCCACTTTCATCCTTAACGAGTTTTCCTGTAACCGGATTTCCTTCTCGCTTTTTACGACCTTTTTCACGAACATCAAAAGCCACTGCATTGGCACGACGTGTTGATGTTGTATTTAGATTCACATTAAAAGCCACAAGAAAATCACGAGCACCAACTGCCGTTACACCTGATTTAGCAACTGCTTCTGTAAATTCAGACGGTCCAAAATCGGGTTTCCATTCCTCTGTAGAAATGCGATTTTGCAATGCTTCATATTCGCCTGCACGACAATTTGCAAGATTTTTTCTCACCTCAGTAAATGCAGCATTTTCATAACAAAACACCGGAACTCCAAGTTCGGTTCCAACACGCTCGGCAAGTTGTCTTGCATATTTCACAGTATCTTCCATGCTAATATTAGCAACCGGAACAAGCGGACAAACATCCGTAGCACCAAAACGTGGGTGGGCACCTGAATGTTTTGACATATCAATGAGCTCTGCCGCTTTACGAATACCACGTACAGCCGCTTCCATAACAGGGATGGGTTCGCCAACAAAAGTTACCACGGTACGATTCGTTGCATTTCCTGCATCTACATCCAACAAAATAATTTCATCAACAGATTCAATTGCATCGGTAATCTGTTTTATAATGGACATATCACGTCCTTCGCTAAAATTGGGTACACATTCGATCAGTTGTCTCATGAATTTACATTTTTAATTTGTGGCAAAGTTAGCAATATTTTTAGCGATTTTAAACTGAACCAAAGACCTTTTTCAATATTTCTGTTACACGTTTTGCAGGATCTTTACGGATTTGTTTTTCTTCATTTCCAATTAATAAAAACAAACCATCGATGGTCTTTTTTGTCACATATTCATTCAAATCAGGATTTATTTCTGGATCACCAGAAATTATTCTAGCTTTATTATACACATTGATAATTGGCTCCCAATGTTTTGTAAGCTGGACTTCAGAGGTCACTGACTCAACCTTAGGATAACAAATTTGAACTAAATCATTATATGTTTTCCGTTTAAAATATTCTGTTGCCGCATTATCCTCACCGCGCAATATCCCGCGTGCATCAGCAAATGTCATTTCGGTTAAAGCCTTCATAAATACAGGCTTAACCTCAGCCGCAGCTTTTTCGGCGGCACGATTTAGGGTTTCTTCAAATTTCTCTACCTGTCCATCAAGATGAAAATCCAAAGCAGCTTCTCTAACTTTGTATGCCTCCACAGGAAACTTCACAAAAATATCATCATTTTTATAAAACCCATCTGTTACAGAAGCCTGACTCACTGCATTATTCAAACCAATACGCAAGGCATCAGTTAGTCCTTCTCGGATTTCAACATCTGTTAATTTAGAAGATTCTGATGGCAAATTTGCCTCTAATTGTTGTAATACTTCACATGAATAAAAACTCATGCTAAACAAAAAAAGCGATACAACTCCAAAATAATGTGTACTTTTGACTTTCATGGTGTAATTTTTATTAGTTACAATCGTGTTTAAAAGTACAAGAAAAAATGACGTTATGAAATTCGTTTTAATTATTTTTTTATCCCTTTGTGCAATCCTATCTGAGAACCTTTATGGACAAAATGATTGGGAATTAACAAAACAGGAAGGAGACATTTCTGTCTATTTTAGGATGATAAACAAAAAACATTTTGACGTTCGTGTGACAACAACATTCAACACCAATGCAGAAACATTAACATCCATTATATATGATGCGTCAACCTATCCGAGCTGGGTATATCGCTGCAAATCAGCAAACATCATGAGAATAAAAAACAATTCATACATTATTTCTGTTACTGATGTTCCTTGGCCTTTTAAAGATAGGGAAGTCGTAAACTATATACATCCACCAAAAAAGATTAATAAGCAAACCATACTTGTCAAATCAATTTCACAACCTAATGTCATCCCTGAAAACCCAGATTATATACGACTAGGCTATTCAGAAGTAAGTTGGAAAATAAAGACTACGGGAACAAATCTGATTGAGCTTGACTATAAACTTTCTCTAAAAATTGATCAGGAAGCACCTGAATTTATCATTAAATTAATCAGCACAAATGGACCATTTGAAAGTTTTAAAAAACTAAAAGAAAAATTATCAAACTGAACAAACTTTACTTAAAATTAACAGAGTATCATTTTTGAAAAACACAGGTATAACCAATAAGTCTGACAAAAATTATAATACAAACAAATCAGCAATCAAGATATAAATCTTGTGTTTTTCTATATTTTTACGCACTACCCAACCACTTATTTAAAATCACTATAAATTTTAAAGCAAAACAGAAACAAAAACATGCATTTATAAGTAATTGAATTACAGAACGGAAAACAACAATCCCAAAACTGCCAACATTTCATTTATTCCAAATTTTTACCGAGTTTTTATACTTTCAACTCTTAAAAATATCTTACAAGCACACATAATTACATCTACGTAAAAAAACTTAGCATTTACAGGCAACTTTTCCATAATTTTAAACGTATAATAAAGTGAACCCCAAATGCTAACAGTCATGAAAACACTAACTACAACAATCCTGCTCTTTCTCATTGCACCCATGCTGGTTACAGCCCAGCAAATCAATGACAGAAACTACACATCAAACAATCCTGAAACTGCAATAATTCTTCAAATTGAGGGAAACACGAACTTTAAGCAGTTTTTTCTAAACGATAGCAATAATTTTGAGATTAAAGCTCCAAAATCATTGCGCGCCTATTACAACCAGAATCATTATTTTCAGTTTGTCATGTCAGAGCATTCTGACATTGATATATTTTTAGATTACAAAGAATCGGTCATCGCAGGTATGGCAGCATATTCAATGGATGAAACAGGAAGCTACATTTTTCATGACTTACAATATATTACCTCAGCTCCTGGACAATTTACCATTAAAAACAATAATAATATAGCAGGGGAACACATTATATTACGTATGTGGTTTTCAGAGACAATGCCGAGTGACTCCTATGTAAAACTAGCACTTCGAGAAAGAGAACCAAATATTTACCCAAAAAACATTAACGTTAGCAGCTCTACATATACACCCACAGAACTTGTTCAAGACATTTTAGTAACTGGCTGTCTAGAAGCTTTTAATATAACTTATAATGGGGATGCAGTAAGTATTGGATATTTTGATGGCTCTATCGGAGGAACTGAATTTAATGAAGGAATCATTTTAACATCTGGGGATGCATCCTTATCAGAAGGACCAAATAATAGCGGTAGTACAGGACATAACTCATCGGGAGGATCAGATCCAGATTTACAGGCATTAATTCCAGGATACACAATAAATGATGCAGCAATCCTAGAATTTGATTTCATTCCAGCCAGTGATTCTCTCCAATTTGACTTTATCTTTGGTTCAGATGAATACCCAGAGTGGGTGTCTTCCAATTTTAATGATGTTTTTGGATTTTTCCTTTCAGGACCCGGAATCACAGGACCATATTCAAACAATTCCATAAACATTGCCCTAATTCCAGGAACAGCAATGCCGGTTACTATAGATAACATAAATGCAAGCACAAATGCAGCCTATTATGTTTCCGATTCATATGGAGGAGATATTGAATATGATGGAGCAACAGTTCCAATTACCGCAAAAGCAACTGTACAAGCATGCGAAACATACCATATTAAAATGGCAATTGGCGATGCTGGAGACAGTTCGTATGATTCAGGCGTTTTCCTTAATGCCAAAAGTTTTATTTCTGGATCCGATTTTGTCATTGATTTATTCAATCCGTGGTATCAAACTGACGACACTTATGAAGGATGTCAAAATCATGCAGTATTCTCACGCGTTGACTCCACAGATACAAGTCAAGATATCAACATTGGATTATCAATTACAGGTACTGCCACAATGGGGACAGATTATTCAAATATACCAGATACTGTTACAATTCCAGCAGGACAAATTTCAGACACATTAATTATTGACACTTATATTGATGGTATTACAGAGGGAAATGAATTTTTAATTTTCACTTACACAAATGGCTGTCCTTGCACGCCAGTTACAAGCAATGATACAATTTGGATTCGTGATGAAATTGACGCACAAATAAATCTCACAAACAGCGGTCCAATTTGCGAAGGAGAAACAGCAACTATAAACATTAATTTCAATCCTTCATTAGACTTGTCACTTATCGACTGGACTTGGCAACACAATGGATCAACTCAACAATCTATTGACGTTTCCCCAAGCACATCAACAACTTATACTGTTGAAGTTAATTATCCTTGTACTACAGAATATCATACTACAGATTTAGTTGTACATGAAAATGTTGATGCAACAATTAATCCTATTACAGATATGTGTGAAAATGAGCCGGCAATTACCCTAACTGCTGCAGATACAGGTGGAACATGGTCGGGAACCGGTGTATCTGGCGATACTTTTAATCCTGCTGTTGCAGGTCCCGGAAATCATATCATTACTTACATTGTTGCTAATGCAAATTGTGCAGATACTGCAACAATCACAATTCATGTAGATGAGTATTTAGATCCAACAATTGACCCAATTGAAATTCAATGCCGCACAGATGATGCATTTCTATTAACCGCAGCAAACCCAGGTGGTACTTGGACAGGTCTAGGAGTTGTTGGTGGACAAAATTTTAATCCTACCAACGCAGGTGTTGGATTTCACTGGATATATTACACATTAGTTAATGGTGCATGCACATCTGTTGACAGCATAGAAATTGAAATTATTGCCGATGTCGATGCAACAATTCATACAGTTGCCAATCTTTGCGAAATTGACCCTCCAATTGATTTGGAAGCAAACTGGCATACAGGAGTATGGTCAGGCACAGGTATTACAGATGCTGCTGAAGGAATTTTTGACCCCTCTGTTGCTGGTCCCGGAAATCATGAAATAGAATTTCAAGTCGGAACTGGCGGAACATGTTCAGATGATGACACAATTATTATTCACGTTAATGCAATGCCAGATGCAAGTATAACTGCCCCAGGACCATTCTGCTTCCCAGGAGATACCGTTTCGCTTTCAGCAAATACTGCTGGTGGAACATGGTCAGGTACAGGTATTTCAAATCCGGTCAACGGAATTTTTGATCCTTCCCTAACTGGAGCAGGAACAACTCAGGTAATATATACTGTTGGCTCCGGAGCTTGTTACGATACAGATACAATGAATTTAACTGTTAATCCTGCGCCAACGGTTAACTTAGGTGCTGACCAAACACATTGCGATTATGATGTGCCGATTGCTTTAGATGCCGGTGCTGGACTCTCTTACAACTGGAGTACTACAGAAACTTCACAAGTTATTAATCCTGCAACAACTGGAAATTATTCAGTCATTATTACAGATGCAAACGGATGTACTGCAACTGATGACATGAATTTAACTGTTAA
>JAYEFQ010000135.1:0-59723 GCA_034658655.1 Bacteroidota bacterium | reverse complement strand
CTTACAACTGGAGTACTACAGAAACTTCACAAGTTATTAATCCTGCAACAACTGGAAATTATTCAGTAATCATTACCGATGCAAACGGATGTACTGCAACTGATGACATGAATTTAACTGTTAATCCGGCTCCACTCTTTGATTTTGGCGATGATATTTCAAGTTGTGAATATAATTTTCCATTAATAGCAAATGGTCCGTCAGGTATGGCAACTTATTTTTGGTCAACCGGAGCAGACACTGAATCCATTGAAATTCATAATGCAGGTAACGTTGATTTAATCGTAACCGACTCACATGGTTGCACAGCAAGCAACTCGATTAACTACAATAAATTTAACGCACCCATAGTAGAATTAGGACTGAATATTCATGTATGTGAAACTGAAAGTCCAATTATTATAAATGCAGGAAATGGAACTGCATATAGTTGGAGTACTGGCGATGAAAATCAAATCATTGCAGTAAGCAACACTGGAGATTATTCAGTTATAGTAACTGACCAACACGGTTGTACCGGATCCGACAATATTTTTGTAGAATTAGATCCAATGCCAGAACCCGGGGTTCACAGTGTTCCCGATCAATGCATCGATGGTTCAGAAATCATCTTAAGTTCAGATTATCCCGGAGGAACTTGGTCAGGATTAGGCATAACAAACCCAACAGCTGGTACATTTGACCCAAGTATAGCTGGGATTGGAGAAACAACACTCTCCTACGAATATTCTGTGGGCATGTGCAATGCAACTGATTATTTAAATATCAACATTCATAGTTTACCACCGATTAATATCATGGAAATAACTAGACCAACATGTCATGGATATTCAAACGGACAAATTGCAGTATCAAGTCCCGGCAGTAATAATCCACAATACATTTGGCCTGACTGGGGAACTAGTGCAACACTAAGCGCCATTCCTGCTGGCACATATACCGTTATTGTTGAAGACAACTATGGTTGTGTAAATACTTTAGACATTTTTGTCAACGAACCCGAACCATTAGAAAGTGTTATAACAAAATCTGATGTTACCTGCCCTGCTGCATTAGATGGATCAGCGTCTGTTATAGCGAACGGAGGAACTCCTCCATACAAATATTTATGGAATACAGGAGCCACTGATTCAGCAATTTACAATCTTTGCGGTGGAATTTATACTGTAAGCGTTAAAGACTTAAATGAATGTGAAATTGAAAAATCTGCAGACATCTACGAACCACCTGCAATCGTCTTTTCAACAGATGTTGTTCCTGTACAATGTGGAACATCACATGGTGAAATCTCTGTAACAGCAAGTGGAGGTCACGAAGATTTCACTTATTATTGGCATCAAGCCAATCTCACTGGAACAAATCCAACTGGATTAGCTTCAGGAGCCTATTCGTTAACAGCAATAGATCAGAATGGATGTGTATCAGAAACTAGCATAGTTGTACCTGCAATTGGAAACATTGATGTTAGCATCAATGAGCTGAATCCGATTACTTGTTATGGTTACAGTAGCGGACAACTTGAAGCAAATGTTTCGATAGGCTCTCCAGTTGATTACTCATGGAATACAGGGTCAAACAATCAAATCATTTCTAACCTCCATACAGGAAATTATCAAGTTACAATAAATGACAATTATGGTTGTTCTGGTGTCGCTTCGCATTTTTTAAATAGTCCAGATGAAATTACTGTTGATTTCAGCACAAATCCGGTTATTTGTCATGGAGATGAAAACGGAATTGCAATTGCCCATGCTTCTGGAGGCAATGGACCCTATAACTATATTTGGGAAACAGGACATTTAGGAGATAGCTTACAGAATATCCCGGGAGGAAATTATTACCTCAGTGTAACGGACATGAACAATTGCACGATAACAGCACATACCTATGTGCATGAGCCTGCATCGCCTTTAAATGCAAATCTTTTAGCGAAAGACATAACCTGTTACGGCTATAATGATGGCAGAGCCATTGTTGAAGCCTTCGGTGGAACTTCTCCATACAGCTATGAATGGTCAACAAGCGGATTACACTCCAACAACCAAGAGGTAAATAATTTAAGAGAAGGATTTTATCAACTTAACATAACCGATAATAATGGATGCATATTTGACACCATGATTAATATTACAGAACCTGCTCCGATGTTTGTTGATTACACATTTGATTCACCAAGCTGCATTGGAAATGATGATGGTTATATTGAATTTGAAGTAGTCGGAGGAGTTGAACCTTATACTTTTCATGGAGATATTGCAACACAAAACCTACCATATTTTCACGGTTTATACGAAGGCAATTATCATTTTACCATCACTGATGGCAATGGATGCAAAAATCAAATGGATGAAATCATCTTAGTGGATAATCCCGAAGAATGCATTCGTATTCCCGATGCTTTCACACCAAACGGTGATGGCACCAATGACACTTGGATTATTGAAAATCTAGAAATGTTCCCGAATGCCATTGTTCAAGTTTTTAATCGCTGGGGACAAGAAGTATATTTTGGCTATGCAAATAGCGAACCTTGGGATGGAACCTTTGAAAACAAGCACCTACCAACCGGGTCATACATTTACATTGTCGATTTACACAATCAGTCTAAACCAAAATCAGGCACAGTAACCATTGTACATTAAAGGGGAAACAAAAAAGGGACTGTGAAGGATTAATATCCTCAACCAGTCCCTTTATCATTACCACAAACTCTAGTTAATTAAAACACTTTGGTAAAGACAATCTCATCAAGCGCCTTCCTAGTTCTTGGCTGATTTTCCATTTTCTGAAAATCCTCAGGCAACTTTAAAATATCGCCTTTATAACCAACGGCTATCATTGACACCGGCTCTAACTCATCCGGCAAATTACTGTTTTTAGCAGCTTTATCAAAATCAAAACCACCAATTTGATGCATATAAAGTCCCATTTCAGTTGCCTGATTCATCATATTACCAACTGCAAGACCAACATCATACCAATTATGCGAATAAGTTTGTTGATTGTGCTCATAAGTTTTTCTAGCGACAGCCATAATTAACATCGGAGCATTCTTCACCCAAGTTTGATTGAACTCAACCAAAGCATCAAAAAGCTTGTTCCACAATTCCTGATTTTCTTTTGTTGCATAAATAAAACGCCAAGCTTGCCCATTGTACGATGAGGGAGCCCATCTTGCGGCCTCAAATAATGCACTAATTTTCTCTTGTTCAATTTCACGTGAATCAAATGCACGTGGACTGTATCTTTCTTTTATTGATTTTAGTAATTCCACAATTTATATTTTTCAAATAACAGCAATACACAAGAAATGTTTACCGATTGAAACAGTCATTTAACAAGGGCAGGAAAACCATTAATAAACAAATGTCAAATAACATATTTTATTTCGCATAAAATTTTTATCTTTGGGTACTTATAAAAACGATTGTTAAATAATATAAATTATTTTATTATGGCTAAATTCAGAGGAGCTATTGTTGTTGACACAGAGGGCTGTAAAGGTTGCAGCGTATGTGTCACAGCATGCCCAACAGACGTTATTTCAATGTCCAAAGCAGTGAATGCAAAAGGATATAATTATGCTGAGATGGCCAATCCGGAAGCATGTACTGGATGTGCAAATTGCGCAATCGTCTGTCCGGATGGTGTAATCACAGTGTTTAAAACAAAAGTTGCATAATTTTAAAATCCGAAATTAAGATGGATAAAGAACTCAGATTAATGAAAGGTAACGAAGCTGTTGCTGAAGCTGCAATTCGCTGCGGAACAGACGCATACTTTGGTTACCCAATTACCCCCCAGTCTGAGGTTATTGAGTATTTAATGACTGAAAAACCTCATGAGCGTACAGGGATGGTTGTATTACAAGCCGAAAGTGAAGTGGCTGCTATTAATATGGTATATGGTGCTGCCGGCGCAGGACGAAAAGTAATGACCTCATCATCAAGCCCCGGAGTCAGCCTCAAGCAAGAAGGAATATCCTACATTGCAGGAGCTGAACTACCTGCATTGGTTGTTAACGTTGTCAGAGGAGGGCCAGGACTTGGTACAATTCAACCAGGACAATGTGACTATTTCCAAGCGGTTAAAGGTGGTGGACATGGCGATTACAAACTAATCGTACTTGCCCCTGCTTCTGTACAGGAAATGTATGATTTCGTAAAAACTGGCTTTGAATTGGCATTCAAATATAGAAACCCAGTGATGATGCTAAGTGATGGTGTAATTGGCCAGATGATGGAAAAAGTTGAACTTGGACCACAAGAAGTTTTAAGAACTCATGAAGAGATTGAAAAAGAATGTCCTTGGGCAACAACAGGTAAAAAACCAAACAGAGAACGTAATATTATTACGTCACTAGAATTGGATGCCTATAAAATGGAAGAATTTAACCTAAAACTCATTGAAAAATACAAAAAAGTTCAGGAAAACGAAGTCCGTTTTGAAAAAATCGACTGCGATGATGCAGAATACATCATTGTAGCATACGGTTCATCAGCACGTATTGCACAAAAAGCAATTAAAATCGCTCGTGCGAAAGGAATCAAAGTTGGCTTACTACGCCCAATTACATTATTCCCATTTCCAATCAAACAAATTCGCGAATTGATTCCACAAGTCAAAGGATACTTATCTGTAGAAATGAGTGCCGGACAAATGGTAGAAGACATTCGATTAGCTGTAAACGGTGAACGTCCCGTTGAACATTTTGGACGCATGGGTGGAGTAATTACTGGTGCTAAAGAAATAGTAACAGCGCTTGAACAAAAAATAATAGGAGGTTAAACATGGCTGAAATAAAATTAGAAGATATCATCAAAGAAGAAAACTTGGTTTATAAAAAATCCAAGGTTATGACCAATAACACCCTGTCCTATTGTCCGGGTTGTGGTCACGGAACTGCTCACAGACTGATTGCCGAAGTCATCGAAGAGATGGGCATTCAGGGTGAAACTATTGGTGTTACACCAGTCGGCTGCTCTGTCTTAATGTATAATTACTTAGATATTGACATGCAGGAAGCTGCACACGGTCGTGCACCAGCACTTGCTACTGCTCTGAAAAGAACCATGCCTAATAAATATGTTTTTACATATCAAGGTGATGGCGATTTAGCTGCAATTGGTACTGCTGAAACAATTCATGCATGTAACCGTGGTGAAAACATTGCAATCTTTTTCATAAATAACGGAATTTACGGAATGACCGGTGGACAAATGGCTCCAACGACTCTTTCAGGAATGAAATCATCAACCTCACCATATGGTCGTGTTACTAATATGATGGGGAATCCGATTAAAATGACTGAGCTTATTGCCCAATTGGGAGGAACGCATTATGTTACTCGTCAGGCTGTGCATACGCCAAGACACGTACGTAAAGCAAAAAAAGCAGTACGCCAAGCATTTGAAAATCAAACGCTCGAAAAAGGCGTTTCCTTTGTGGAAATCGTATCAAATTGCAACTCCGGATGGAAAATGCCTCCAGTTGAAGCAAATAAATGGTTAGATGAAAACATGTTACCATTTTACGAATTGGGAGACATTAAACTCAACGGAGAATTAGTAAATAAATAAAACTTAATCGATATGACTGAAGAAATTATCATAGCCGGATTTGGTGGACAAGGTGTTTTGTCCATGGGGAAAATCCTTGCCTATTCAGGATTAATGCAAGGACAGGAAGTTTCCTGGATGCCTTCATACGGACCAGAAATGCGCGGTGGAACATCTAACGTTACCGTTGTTATCAGCGATGAACGTATTAGCTCTCCAATTTTGACAGAATATGATACCGCCATTATCCTAAACCAACAATCAATGGACAAATTTGAATCAATGGTTAAGCCTGGCGGCATCTTAGTTTATGACCCGCATGGAATTAGTCATCCTCCTAAAAGAAAAGACATTTCTATCTTTAAAGTTGAAGGAACAAAGGGTGCTACTGAAATCGGAAATCCAAAAACATTTAACATGATTGTTCTCGGTGGATACCTCAAAATTAAACCCATCGTAAAAATGGAAAATGTTATGGAAGGTTTGAAAAAATCACTTCCGGCAAGACATCACAAATTATTGCCTCTCAATGAAAAGGCAATTAATCACGGACTAACAATTGTTGAAGAAGTACAAGCAGTATAAGCACTGTGTAATATAATATTTTGAACAGCATACTTTTGGGTATGCTGTTCATTTTTTGATAATAGTTTATATGCTACATTTCGTTAAACACCAGCTTGCAAATGGGATCAGGCTAATTATTCATGAAGATAAAACAACACCTCTTGCCTGCTTAAATTTATTATATAATGTCGGAGCAAAACATGAACATCCTAATAGAACAGGAATGGCGCACTTGTTTGAACATTTGATGTTTACAGGATCAAAACATGCTAAAAACTTTGACAAAGTATTAGAAGCTGCAGGTGGTGAAAACAATGCCTTTACGAATAATGATATTACCAATTATTACGAAACACTGCCTGCTGTCAATATAGAAACGGCAATTTTTCTTGAAGCCGACAGAATGCAAAACCTTAGCTTATCTGAGAAAAGCATTAAAGCGCAAAAATCTGTCGTAATCGAAGAATTTAAAGAACAATACCTCAATCAACCATACGGGGATATGGATGCACTTATCCGTAATATGTCTTACAAAACCCATCCATATCGATGGTCAACCATCGGAATTAACGAATCGCATATTGCAGATGCATCTAAAGCTGAACTTCTGGATTTCTACCATCGCTATTACAGTCCCGACAATGCAATTATTGCAATCGCCGGAAATGTCAACACACAAGAAATTATTGATTTGTGTGAAAAATATTTTGGAAATATCCCCAATAGAAACCTCAAAAAAGCAGCTATTCCAAAAGAGGAAATACAAACCAAACAACGAATCGTTGAGCATTATGCTGAAGTTCCGCAAGATGCCATCAACATTTCCATGCATATGACAGATAGAATGCATCCTGATTATTATGCCATGGATTTAATTTCAGATATCCTCTCAAACGGAAAATCATCACGCTTATACAAACAGCTTGTAAAAGGAAAAAAAATATTTACTGAATTAGATGCATGGATCGACGGCAGTATCGATACAGGATTATTGCAAATATTTGGTCATCCACACTCAAAATATAGTCTGAAAGATGCAGAAAACGCATTGATAGAAAGCCTTCAAGAATTACATACACATTCTGTAACAGAATATGAATGTGCTAAAGTTGCAAACAAAGCAATTTCCTCATGGATGTTTAATGGAATTCCGATTTCCAACAAAGCCTTCAACCTAACATATTTCGAGCTGCTCAACGATATCAGCCTGATAAATAAAGAATCTGAGTTATATCTTAAAACCAAGCACGAACAAATTCAAAAAAACATTACAGAACGCATTAATCCCAACCAATTTTCAATCCTCAGATATTACGCAAAATAACATGCAAAAACCAAAAACTCATAAAATATCCGAAATCAAATTCCTAACACAGGAAAATATCACATTGCAAAATGGAATTAAACTTTCAAGTTTTTATAATAATGATGTCAATGCATTGAAAATTGATTTTGTATTTCCTGCCGGTCGAATATTTCAGGAAAAAGCATTTGTATCAGCAATGACTAACTCCATTATCCGTGAAGGAAGTAATCAACATCCCAACGCTGCCGATATTGAAGAAAAACTCGATTATTTCGGGATATTTTTACAACAACGCATTGAAACTTACTGGTCTGTTTTTTCATTTTACATTCCGCTCATGTATCTGGAAAAAGCGTTGCCAATTATTCATGAAATTCTCTTTGATCCAATTATCGACCAAATATCCTTAGATTTTTTAAAAGAAAAAGGAAAATCAGGACTCATAAAACAATTAGAAAAACCTGCATTCTTAGCAAAGCAACATGCAATGAAAATGCTTTGGGGTGAAAACCATCCAATGGGATATTTTCCAAACCCTGATGATTTTGAAAAATTATCAAGAAACGAACTAATTGACTTTTATACCACCCATTATAAAAACAGCAAATTCAATATTTACATATCCGGAAATTTTCCAAGTGTATTTCTCACAAAAATAGATCAATTATTTGGCCAACATCCAGTAAATACAATTCATGCAGAAACGACCCGATTTTTAAAAACAAGAAAAAACGAAACCTTAATTCTCAAAGCGGAAAAACAAGTTCAAACGGCACTGTATTGGACAGCTCCATGCATTGGCCCCGGACATCCGGAGTATTTCAATTTTAAAATCATGAATACTGTTTTTGGTGATTATTTCGGTTCACGTTTGATGACAAATATTCGCGAAGAAAAAGCATATACCTACGGAATAGACTCTTCTATCAGCCCAAAAACAACTGGAACAAATATCAGCATTCAAACCGAAGTCGGCAAAGCATATTTAGATGACACCATCAAACAAATCGACTTGGAAATTGACAAAATGAAAACAGAACTCATTTCTAATGAGGAGCTAAAACTTATTCAAAACTATATGTCAGGAGAATTACTCTCTGTGTTCGACGGGGTTTTTAATCATGCCTCAGTGCTTCGTTATCTGGATGAAATGAATTTAGATTTCTCATATTACAAAAACTATATCAACAGCATCCAATCCATTACACCAAAAGCTATCCGTGAAGCCGCACAAAAGCACCTGAACAGCGAAATGTTTCATAAAGTTTGCATCGGATAAACCTATTATTTCCAATACACAGTAGAAACGCACGGCCTATACACCGTAGAGGCGCACGGCCGTGCGTCTCTACGATGTATTACGATATATTGGCCGTGCGTTTCTACTGTCTATATGCCCCTTTCGGATTCTGTTTGATTTCTAATTTACGCATGGCATGTACTTCAATCGACGGATGCCCGAATTCCTCAACCACTTTACCACGAACCAAATACACACCTTTTCCCCGAAAGGGATATAATTTCAAGCTGTCAGGGAAATGAACCGTATCAAAATAATTTCCCTGTTGATCAACCCACGCAGCAAAATACATAATTTCTCCTTTCACCGTTTTTACATACTTTATTGTGATATATAAAGCAGGAATTTCAACAATACGCCCAATATGCTTTATCAACATTCCGGCATGCATATCTGTCTTCAGTGAATACTCCAACAAATCAAACCACGAAAGTGTTATTGGAAACCCTATTAAACTAATTTCATCCCATGCATCTTCCAAGGGAGAATGCGACAATACAGGCAATACATATTTTCTCGGGGCAGGTTTAAACAAGGTTTTTGCCTGCGCCAAAGTCTCTGATTTTCGCTTTACATTTCCGTACAATTCCCAAAGTAATTCAGCTTTGGTTTTCTGACTAAACGCAAATGCTCCAACACGTATCAACAAACTCACTTGCTCAAGACCGGCTTGCACCCGTTGCATAAAATCGAAAATATTTTGAAACCGCCCATGTTCATTCCGTTCATCCACAATGCGTTTAGCAAATTTCTGCTCCAAATGCTGCACATGTACAAACCCAACAATAATTTGCTGGTCAATCAGTCGGGATGTCATTCGACTTCGGTTCACACAAGGCGGTAAAATCTCAGCACCGAAGCGTTTTGCTTCATTAAAATACACCCACGACTCATAAAATCCTCCAAAATTATTAATTACCGCCACCATAAACTCCAGCGGATAATAGGCCTTAAGATACAAACTCTGAAAACTCTCCACAGCATAAGAAGCGGAATGTGCTTTTGAAAATGCATATCCGGCAAACGACTCAATCTGTCGCCACACTTCCTTTATAAGCGGCTCGGAATATCCCCTACTTCTGCAATTACTGAAAAAGCGCTGTACAATCTGTTGAAACTCTTTTTTTGAACGAAATTTTCCGCTCATTGCACGTCGCAAAATATCCGCATCGGCAAGATCCAATCCGGCAAAATGATGACAAACTTTCAAGACATCTTCCTGATACACCATCACACCATAGGTTTCCTCCAACTGCTCTTTCATTACCGGATGCAAGTATTCAAACTTATCGGGATGCTGAAAGCGACGAATATACTCCTTCATCATGCCGGAACGAGCAACACCGGGACGAATAATTGAACTAGCGGCAACTAATGTGATGTAATCGCTGCATCGAAGTTTTGAGAGCAAGCCGCGCATAGCAGGACTTTCAATGTAAAAGCAACCAATGGTTTCGCCCTCAAACAGTCGCTTTTGCACCAACTTATCCGCTTTAAAGCGTTTGACATCATGCACATCAATTTTCTTTCCGCGCGTTTCCAATACAATTTCTGCTGCTTCTTTCACATGTCCTATACCACGTTGGCTCAAAACATCAAATTTTTCATATCCCAAATCTTCAGCTACATACATATCCCACTGTGTAACAGGAAATCCCAATGGAGGCAAATCCAATGCGGTATAATAGGTTAATGGTTCTGCTGAAATTAAAATTCCGCCGGCATGCACACTTCTCAAATTGGGAAAATTTGACAAACGAACTGCCATATCAGCAATTTTACGATGGATTTCATCCGCATTTCGATATTTCCTTGGATTAGAGGCAAATGCATCAATTTCTGCCTTTGTCAATCCTTGAACTTTAGCCAATTCTCTCAAAACGGAGCGGGTTTTAAACGTATTGAATGTTCCCAACAAAGCAGTATGCCGCGCTCCATATCGCTTAAACACATAATCTCGTACTTCATTACGATCTTTCCATGAATAATCAATATCAAAATCGGGCGGCGATGTACGTTTAGGATTTAAAAATCGCTCAAAATATAAATCCAACTCAATAGGATCCACATCTGTAATTTTCAGACAATAGGCCACCAAACTGTTTGCTCCACTCCCACGCCCAACATGATAAAAACCACGCGACATCGAATATCTGACAATATCCCAAGCAATCAGAAAATATGCAGCAAATCGCATTTTTGCAATAATTCCCAATTCATGATTTAGACGGGAGCGAATGGCATCACTCGCATTTGAATAACGATATTCCAATCCGTCATTTGCTAATTTTCGCAAAAGCGCAAGGTCATCCTCAACACTAATTGAAAATATTGCTTTGTTTTTTGAAGTTTTCAACTCATAATCCAAATGACATTGTGCCATTAAATCCAAAGTGTTTCGGACAATAAAATCGTATCCACGAAAGCGCTTTCTTAACTGAGCATCAGTTACTAATCTGTCTTCAGGACGTGCACACATTTTCGATTTTAAACGAGAATAAAGTATATTATGATCAATTGCTCGCAAATGGCAATGCATTGAATAGTCTGCCGAACTTTCAATTGTAGGCGAATGCAAAATGACCAATTTACTTTGAAATTTCAGATAAGGAGAGGTGAAAAGTGAAGCCACCTGATGCGGACGCACCCCGATATACTCATTATCACGCAAGGACTTTTCAGGTGCTGACTCCAATGGATACACGAGAACTGCATTTTCACAAAGAGGAGCTTCTGTAAATTTCCGTTTTTCAAGTAAATGCTGTGTGAGATACTCGTTTAACTCCCGCATTCCTTCTTTATTTCGGGCAATGCCGATAAAAAGCTGAGTGTCTTCGTTTCGAAAATCAATACCGCCAATTGGTTTCAGTCCTTCGGCACGTGCAAGACGCACGAAATCAGGCATTGCACTGCTATTGTTGATATCAGTAAGTACCAACTGATCGATATTATGCGCAATTGCCCCTTTAACCAATTGCTCGGGGCTCATGGTACCATAACGTAAACTATAATATGTATGCGCATTCAAATACATCAGGAACAAAAGTTTTTATCAATGAAAAGACAATGCTCTCCGAATCGCTTTCTTCCCATACAATTTCCGAATATTATCCATTGCCAAATACAATTCAGCCATGCGCGAACTGTCCTCAAACAAGCTCAATTGCTGTACGCCTCGAACCAAACCACTAAATTTCACACCAATCAATCGGATACGCATTCGCCGGGTGTACAATGCATCAAATAAATCGTGAGAAAACTTTATTAATTCGTGATCAAAAGTCGTATAAGCGATTTTTCGTTGCATGCTGTAAGTATCAAAATTTGCGTAGCGTATTTTGACAGTTACTACAGAAGTTACCCACCCGTCTTTACGAATTTCATAGGCAAGTTTTTCAACCATACCGGCAAGCAAATCCCGCATTCTGGCAATATCCATGCTGTCCACATCAAAAGTATGTTCGCTTCCGATCGATTTTCGCTCAGAATATTGTCGAACCGGAGAAAAATCAATACCATTAGCTTTATTCCAAAGCTGCAAACCATTTTTCCCCATTAAATTCATCAACATTTCAGGAGGAATACGAGACAGTGTCCCGATATCAGCAACCCCCATAGAGCGTAAAACCTGAAATGTCTTTTTTCCGATCATAGGTATTTTCTGAATCGGCATCGGATGAATAAAAGATTGAACATGCTTTTCGTCAACCTGCATCTCTCCATTGGGCTTTGACTCGTTGGTTGCCATTTTGGAAACTGTTTTATTAACAGATAATCCAAACGAAATTGGGAGCCCGCTTTCGCGAATTACTTTTTGGCGCAATTCCTTTGTCCATTTCAGGTTTCCAAAAAACTTATCCATGCCGGTAATATCAAGATAATGCTCATCAATACTGGCTTTTTCATACACCGGAGCATCTTCTGCAATAATATCCGTAACCAAACGAGAATATTTAGTGTAGGCATCCATATCTCCACGGATATAAGTCGCATCAGGACATAATTGTCTGGCCAATTTAATCGGCATGGCAGAATGCACTCCAAATTTTCTGGCTTCGTAACTGCAAGCAGAAACCACGCCTCTATCAGAGCCGCCACCGACAATTACCGGAAAATCTTTCAAGCGTCTGTTTTGCAGTCGCTCGACAGAAACAAAAAAGGAGTCCAAATCCATATGAACAATTGCTCGCTGCATTTTGATTAATTTTTAATCATTTATAAGGTTACAACTTAATCATTTTATTGATTAAACAGAAAAACAATTCGTTTTTTTTTGAAACATAAAAAGTTCAGTCCAAAAAATTTTAAAGTTGTATTTGCTGGATGAATCTACGGATTAATATTTCCACATTGTAAATTGGTACATCCATAGGATTTTCCTACATTTGTGATATAACATAAAGCCCCGTATCCGCCAACTGGCAAACGTACGTATCTATGAAAGGAAATTTGGGAAAGTCCTCTTTCTGAATAAACTAGCGGCAATCCGAACTAATAATAAACAAAAGATGCTAAGTACATGACAAAATTTTTGTAATTATCTGAATGTTAGGCTCAATATTGCATAAAAGTGCATGAGCAATGTTTTGATCTTTGTAAATTCCCACTCGATAAGCCCAGATAAATGCAATACACACTAACGAAAGGAGTTTTGATATTCTTTCTGTATCTGAAAGGTGGGTAACTTCAAAATTGAAACCACTTGATTTTAAGGCTTTGAACATTGTTTCAATTTACCATCTGTCCTTATACTAATAGAGTGTCAGGGCTACACTGGTAGGTTGCTATAATTACAAAATCGATTTTATTATCCTTCCCCAATATTTTCATTCCTGAAAGAAAAACATAATTATTACCAACTTTAACAATTTTTCGATAGTGCATGGCTTTATGCAGTGGAAGGCTATTAAAAAGCCAGAAAGCCTTTTTATCACCCTTCCCTGGGACATTTATTTTCATGTTTCCTTTTATCCTGATAAAAAATTGAATAATAGAGCTAACATTGTACTGGGTATCCGGTGTTAATGTTTTTGTTGAAAAACAGAAAAATGCTAAGTGTGAAAGTGCATTTTTACGTCTGAATTAAACAACATAACCTACACAAATAGTGATTATCACATAATCAACCAAGGTTTTCAAACTCAATCTTTATTTTCGCGGATTTTAGCCGGAGGAGCTTCGCTTATTTTCGTGCATAAAAAGGACAAAAGTCAAAAGACATCCTAACTTTGCTGCGTTTTAATTAAAAAAAAACTACGCAAAGTTAGGATGTCTTCGGTATCACTCCAAATCAATCAGGAACAAATTTTCAACAATATCATTAAATATTAACAACAAAATTTGTCCAGTTTTTTTTATAATAAACTGGACATTTTACTATCTTTGTTGAAAATCAGGACAGTATGAAAGCTACTGATATTATTACAGATACCATTAACAGGCTACCAAAGGGTTATATTTTCACCTATGGAGATTTTACCCCTGTGGTGAAAAGTAAAGAAGCCATCATAAAAGCGTTGAATCGTCTTGTTGAAAAAGACAAAATCAAAAAGCTGAGTAAGGGTAGATATTACAAAGCTGAGCAAAGTCCTTTTGGCGACTTGCATCCGCCGCAGCAACAAGTTGTAAAGGATCTGCTTCAAAGCGGAGTAAAGCTTATCGGTTATTTAACCGGATACAGCATTTACAATCAACTGGGTTTGACCACTCAGGTGAGTAATACCATTCAAATTGGGAGAAACGAAATAAGACCCTCGTTTAAGCGAGGTATCTATGTCATTAAGTTTATTCGCCAAAAAAATGTCATTACCGAAAATAATATTCCCCTGTTACAATTGCTGGATTGTATGCGCACGATTAAAAATATTCCGGATACTACTATTGCAGATTCGTGTAAACAAATTGCATCCTTGCTGAAAGCTTTGGACATTGAAGACCTGAGGAGTCTGACTCGTTTGTCAAAGAAATATCCTCCGGCTACTCGTGCATTGCTCGGAAGTATTTTGGATTTTATTAAAGTAAATCCGGATAGGAAAATCTTACTTAATAGTTTAAATCCGATTACCACATATGATTATCCGGGCATATCAGAAACTCTCGGTAAACAAATTGAAAACTGGAACATAAAATCATGAATTTACATCAAAACACAAAAATCTTCGAACAATCAATTCGGGCTGCCTCCGTACACTTTGGAATTGTTGAACATTTCATTGAAAAAGATTACTGGGTGTCATATATTCTCCGTCAACTTGCAGAAAGCGACTATAACAACAAACTTGTTTTTAAGGGAGGAACATCGCTTTCAAAAGCATACAAACTAATTGATCGCTTTTCAACCGATATAGACCTTGCGGTTAAGGACGTAGGAAGTATGACTTCAAACAAGACTAAAGAGCTCATTAGAAATGTTAAAAAACAATTACAAAAGAATTAACTGAAATCACTGATTCTGGTGTCTCAAGCAAAGGTTCACGTTATCGAAAATCCTTACATGCTTATGAGTCACCCATAAACAGCACTGACAATCAGATTATTGTAGAGCTCAGTTCCTTTGCAAAGCCATTTCCTTCGGAAACGCGCAGTATTCAACCTATGATTGGCTCATATCTCGAGGAAATAAACAGACCTAACTTTTTGGATGAATACAAACTTCATTCGTTTGAAATTAATGTTTTGGATAAAAAGCAGACCATGCTTGAAAAGCTTGTATCCATTATCAGATTCTCCTATGCATCTAACTATCGACAGGCTTTGTCTGAGAAAATAAGACATTTTTACGATTTGCATTTTCTATATCAGAATAAAGAATGTCATTTGTTCTTGAATAGCTCAGATTTTAATGTTACATTCAATGAGTTAATAAAGCATGACAGATTAGCTTTTGATAATCCGAGAAATTGGGTCGATAAAAGTTTGTCTGAATCTCCATTAATAACAGATTTTAAAAGTATATGGGATGATCTTTCAGAGAAATATGAATCAGAATTGTCGATATATGCATACAGGCAAATCCCGGAAAACGAAGATATATATATGTCTCTAAAATCCATATTAGCACGATTGAAATGAAATTCACGGAAGCAAAATTAGAATAAGCTCGTAAAATTTCTTGTAAGTTACATTTTTTGTAGAATAGATATTGTTAGACAGAACCATAGACGTGCTCATTCAAAAGCTCAGCCGAAAATTACGTCATCAAAACCTTTGCATATAATGTTTGGTAAGCAGCCGCATTTTTCTCCCAAGAAAACTGGCTTGCATATTCTTTAAGTTGCGATGCATCAGGCGCTTCAGCAATGCTTTTCATTCCATTCACAAGCACTTCGGCCATGTATTGTGCATCAAAATGCTCCCAATAGGATGCAAAATAGCCTCCAATTTCGGGCAAACTTGTTTTATCGGAACAAAACACCGGTAATCCGGCAGACATTGCCTCAACAATTGGTAATCCGAAGCCTTCATTTAAAGACGGAAAAACAAAAGCCTCGGCATGATGATAAGCCCAGCTTTTTTCTGCTTCATTAAGGTATCCTGCAAAATAAATCTGATTTTCCAATCCAAGTTTCTGTGTTAATTGAGCTAAGTAGTTTTTATAATCGGAACTTCCACCACCACCAATCAACAAATCATAATCCGGCAGATATTTCATCATATTAATAATGGCCTCATGATTTTTTTTCGGCATCAAAACCCCGAGATTAAAAAGGAATTTTCGTTTCGGAGCAGTTTGCGGTTTTGTCATATCATCACTCAGCTTAGGAACACCATTATATATCACGGAAACAGGTTTGTTTTGTAAATTCAAATGTTCCGCTGCGTTTGTTTTTGCAAATTCAGAGATAAAGCAGAGTGCATCCGCACGATTTACTTTTTTTTGCAAACGAGCTAATCGTTTTTTTGCTTTAGCCGGTGATTTTTCCGACAAGAAATTCAAATCATGAATAGTTAAAATATATTTGCCTTTCCCTTTAGCAGGGACAAATACAGAATCCTGATGCAATGCATGCCATATATCAAATCTAGAATTTGCCTTTAAAAAATGACGTTTTAATACGTTTGTTTTTATCAAATTTACCGGATATCCCCATTCATTTCTTTGATTTGGTTTGACCAAAAAGTTAAGATGAAATTTCTCATGAATATCAGGAGATAAATTCAATGCATAATGTAAAGAAACCTGACCCAATCCGCAGAACAAATCTGCAAGTTTTGTCATATCAATAATCAGTTTAGGTTTCTCAGCATCTGTCATATTCATCTGTTTAAGAAATTCCTTTTAATTTTAATAAATCCAACATTTTCATCAAACGGCTATATGCAACATGGCTTTCCCCAATGACATTTGTGTCTTTCAGATATTTAAGATAGTAAAAAACAAATCGCTGATTTGATAAGGCTTTATAGTGCTTATCTTCAGCAGGAATTTTTTTCTTTTCCACAACAAATTCCAAGGCCTTTCGTCCGAGGAATGCCCCTTTGTCATACGGATTAATATAAAACAAAACATCTCTGGCTCCTTTTCCATAAGCCGCTCTCGCAATTTCAGCATTTTCATAAGCCATAACGAGTAGGCCGGGCAAATAAACGGGAGAAACCGGCAAATCTAAACTTTGTGCTAAAACAGAATACATTCCAATAAATGCAAAAGGTGATGCGGTTTTTTGTAAAAATAAAGCATCAATAAAATGAGGGGAAATATCATTATCAAATTTTGTTTTGATTGTTATGGAATGCACTTCAAAAACAAAATAATTCAACGTTTTAATCGCATCAAAACCAGTGAGATTATCATTCATCTCGAGCCATACGGCACGCCGCATCTCATCAAATTTTGCTTTAAACGCTCGAAAATCTGTATCGGGATAATACAGTTGATTAATGAAATGTAATCCATAAATTAAAGGCTTTTCGTCTTTTTGCAACCATGCCTCAAAACCTTTGTAAAATTCAAGGTTCTGAATTTCCTCAATCATTGTTTGTAATCTATTGTTTAATACTGGATTATCGGTTAAGCCCAAACTTGCTTCCAATAAAGGCAGAGCTTTTTCTCCGGCAGAAATCAGGCGCGTACTGACATTATCATATACCGCACTATCGGGATCATCCAACAAACGAATTAATGCTTTTATTTCTGTATTATCCATTATGTATTATTTTCCTGTGTTCTCAATACTTTCTTAACACCTTTTATCTTTTTCAACCGATTAATAAGTGTTTCCAAATCATTTACATTATGAACGTACATATCAATTTGTCCAATAAAAATTCCATCTTTTGTATCGAAACGAATCGATTTCATATTCACTTCCGAATCCGCAGAAATCACACGAGTAACGTGATGTACAATTCCGATATCATCAATGCCTTCGATATAAATCTTTGCAAGAAAGCTCAATATTTTATGCACTTTCCAATGAACCGAAATAATTCTATCACCAAAGGTTGCCATGAGGTCAATGGCATTGGGACAATTTTTTTTGTGGATAATAACCACTTGATCAGAATTTAAGAACCCTACAACTTCATCTCCAGGAATTGGATTACAACAATTGGCAAGTCGATAGTTTTGTTCTTGTTCATTTTCTTCGATAACAAGCATTTTCCCTTTTTGCTTTTTATCATCTTTTGCCTTTGATTTACTTTCAGAACTACGTCCAAATTGCAGACGCCAATATTTCCCCCATGCACTGCGACGTTTTCCCGGAAGATTTTTCTCAATATCATCTGCGGTAATCAAATCTGCACCTATACGCCGATAAAACTCTTCTTTATTGGTGATATCAAATTTCTCTCGCAATAATTTAAACGAGGTATAGTCTAATGGATAATTCAAATCCCGAACAATTTCGAGAAATCGTTTTTGTCCTTCAATAATATAATATCGTCGTTCCTCTTTCAGTGCAGATTTAACCTTTGATTTTGCACGACCTGTAATCGCAAACTCAAGCCACTCTCGTTGTGGGGTTTGTTTCTCAGAAGTCAAAATCTCGACTTGATCACCAGAGCGCAACTTTTGACTTAAAGGCACCAATTTGTGATTCACTTTTGCACCAATTGCTTTATCACCAACCTCAGTATGAATCACATAAGCAAAATCCAAGGCAGTTGCTCCTTTCGGGATACGCTCGAGTTTTCCTTTTGGAGTAAACACATAAATTTCTGATGAAAACAAACTCAATTTGAATTCATCAAGAAAATCCTTCGCATTGGAACTGGGTGTTTCAAGATGTTTTCGAATGGTTTGCAACCACTTATCTAACTGATTTTGATCATTGTTATCGCCTTTATATTTCCAATGGGCAGCATATCCCAACTCAGCAATATTATCCATACGTATAGAGCGAATCTGCACCTCAACCCAACGTCCATCAGATCCCATAACAGTTGTATGCAATGCTTCATATCCATTTGCCTTTGGGGTGCTAATCCAGTCGCGTAAACGATCAGGATTTGGTTGATATATGTCGGTTATTAAGGAATAAATATTCCAACATTGTGATTTTTCAGGCATTTCAGACTTTGGCTCAAAAACTATTCGGATAGCGAAAATGTCATAAATTTCCTCAAAAGGCACATCTTTTTTCTGCATCTTATTATAAATACTGTAAATGCTTTTGGGGCGACCGGACAATTTAAATGTGAATCCGTGGGTTTTAAGTTTTTTCTCAAGCGGATCAATAAATTGATCTATATATTTATTTCTCTCGCCTTCAGTTTCCTCAACTTTGTTTAGGATATCATTATAAATCAGCGGATGTTCATATTTCAGCGCTAAATCCTCAAGCTCGGTTTTTATAATATACAAACCAAGACGATGAGCAAGCGGAGCATACAAGAACAATGTTTCCCCTGCAATTTTTATCTGCTTGTATTCTGGCATAGAATCCAGAGTACGCATGTTATGCAGTCTATCGGCGAGCTTGATAAAAATCACACGCACATCTTCAGACAGTGTCAGAAGCATTTTCCTAAAATTTTCCGCCTGAAGCGATGCGTCTTTATCCAATACATGGGAAATTTTGGTGAGACCATCGATGATATTTGCGACGGTGCGTCCGAACATTTCCTTAATATCGTTAAGTGTATAGTCGGTATCTTCAACCACATCATGAAGCAATGCGCAAATAACAGATTTCACGCCAAGCTCCATTTCACTGGCCACAATTTTTGCGACGGCAATAGGATGAGTAACGTATGGCTCACCGGATTTTCTTCTCATATTAGAGTGAGCATCCACAGCCAAATCGAATGCTTTACGAATTAAATCGCGATCATCTTGCGTACGACAACGCACACATAAATTCAACAATTTATCATATTGACTTTCAATAAAATCTTTTTCCGCTTTTGTCAATTTTTCCATTATAACTTCACTCCTGCAAACAATAAATAAATTAATACTTGCCACACTTTAGGCAGAAGCACGAATTTACAATTTAATTCACAATTATCCATGTTTTTACAACAAAATTATTCTTTAACGGATAAACCTAACGACTTTGCTTTTTCAAACATAAACTTTCTGGCAGCATCATATTCATTCGGTATTTCGCCGTCAAGAATAGCTTCCTTAATTGCATCTTTCAATTGTCCTACCTCTCTTGACGGTTGGATATTAAAAGTTTTCATGATTTCTTCTCCATCAATTGGCGGTTGAAAATTCCGGATTCTGTCTTTTTCTTCAATTTCATGCAGTTTTCGCCTCACATGTCGAAAATTATTGAGATACTTTTCCTTTTTAATCTGATTCTTCGATGTGATATCTGCTTCACACAGTGTCATCAGATCATCCACATCATTACCGGCATCAAATAACAAACGACGAATTGCCGAATCAGTTACTGTTTCCTCAACCAAAGCAATAGGACGCATGTGTAACCGGACAATTTTTTGAACATATTTCAAGCGCTCATCCAAAGGAAGCTTCAACCGTCGGAACACTTTTCGAACAAGCTTTTCACCCCTCATATCATGTGCATAAAATGTCCATCCGACACCATCAACATAACGCTTAGTACTCGTTTTCCCAACATCATGCAAAAGGGCAGCCCATCGCAACCAAAGCTCATCACTTGTTTCTGAAAGGTTTCTCAACACCTGAACCGAATGTCTAAAATTATCTTTATGAGCCGTATTATTCTGCACTTCAACACCTGACAAGGCATGTAATTCGGGAAGAATAATTTCCAGCAATCCGGCTTTTTCAAGTAATAAAATTCCCTTAGCGGGATTATCAGAGCACATAATTTTATTTAACTCCTCAACAATTCGTTCCTCAGAAATAATAGAAATACGAGAAGCAGTATTGACAATACCTAAAAACGTTTTTTCTTCGATATTAAAATCAAGTTGGCTTGCAAATCGAATTGCCCGAAGCATTCTGAGCGGATCATCAGAAAAGGTTTTCTCAGGCTCAAGCGGTGTTTTAATGGTTTTGTTTTGCAAATCTCTCATACCATCAAAAGGATCGGTTAACAGGCCAAAATTTTTGGGATTTAAACTGAGTGCCATTGCATTAATGGTAAAGTCTCTGCGATTTTGGTCATCTGCGAGCGAACCATTTTCAACTAAGGGTTTTCTAGAATCAGCCCGATAAGATTCTTTTCTGGCACCAACAATTTCAATTTCATGCCCTTGGTACTGAATCTGCGCTGTTCCAAAATTTTTAAATATACTCAGATGATCTGCATGTAAATGTTTTGCTATTTTTTTTGCGGTTTCAATTCCATTCCCAAGTACAACAATGTCAATATCTTTTGAATTTCGTCGTAAAAACAGATCGCGAACATAACCTCCAATCAGCCATAAATCAAGCTCATTTTCACCTGCAACCTCGGACATCATTCTAAATAATTTTGTATCTATCAGATTATCAAATAATTTCATTCGTTCTTATTTAGATAAACAATTTTAAACTTTTGGTGTTATTTACTAAACACAGTACAAAAATAATAATCGTTGAAATTACAGAAATTATGGTAACACATTTAACAAAAGAAACATTTATCGAAAAAGTTTTCGATTTTCAAAACGAGAAAGACTGGAAATTCAAAGGAGACAAACCTGCTTTAATTGATTTTTGGGCAGAATGGTGTGCTCCCTGTCGTATGGTAGCTCCAGTTATTGAAGAATTGGACAAAGACTATAAAGGTGAAATAGATTTTTATAAAATCGATACTGAAAACCAACAAGAGCTTGCCGCAATTTTTGGCATTCGCAGTATTCCGAGTTTACTCTTTATCCCAACTGAAGGAAAACCACAGATGGCAGCAGGAGCGTTACCGAAAGAAACCTTTGAAAAAGCAATTGGAGATGTCTTGAAAGTTGAAAAACCGGCATAATAAAAATTAATAAGTTAAGCAGATATTATTTTCATAATAAATTAGAACAGCAACTTTTGCAGTAAATTCGTTTCATAACGGGTTTACTGCATCTTTTTATACTTCCTGACCGATAAAACTTTTGAGATTTATCCCTTCGCTGAATTATAAATTGTAATTTTACGGGATGCAAGAAATCAGAAAAACGGCAGATGGTTCACCCACAATTTACGATTCCAATTTTGAAGAATCGTTACATTCAGCATTCGGATCATTAACCGAAAGCCGTCATATTTTTATTAAACACGGTTTATTGCATATTTCAAAAACACGTAAAACCATTAGCATACTAGAAATTGGATATGGAAGCGGATTAAATGCTGTGTTAAGTTATGAAGCTGCAAAGCAAAATCAATTAAAGATTAACTATCAAGGAATTGAAAAACATCCTCCAACAACAGAAATCCAAACCCAATTTAATACTGCATTACCAATAGACATTCAAGCAACAGCAAATCACTTCGCGGATGTTCAATGGAATAAAACAACACAAGTTTCTAATATTTTCATGATTAAAAAACTCCAATCCGATTTTTTAGAATATCTTCCTCAGCAAGCATTTGATTTAATTTACTTTGACCCATTTTCACCTGAAAAGCATCCTAAAGCATGGAGTGCTTCATTTCTAAAGAAAATCAGTGATAATCATATGAAAACCGGATCCCTTTTACTCACCTACTCTTCAAAAGGTGTTGTAAAACAGGCTTTACGATCTGCCGGACTTATTGTGCAACGTTTAGAGGGGCCTCCTGGTAAAAGACACATTTTAAGGGCAAAAAAAAATTGAAAAAGCGATATCTATTACTACATTTGTCGTGGATAATTTTGTAAAATTAAACTTATTATGAAAAGAATTTATTTAGCAATTATTGCCATCATGTTGGCAGCGAGTGCTATCGCACAAAATGTGGATTATTGGTGTGTTGACGGTCGCGTGTATTTTAAAATCAATGATGATGTTGCTTTAAACATCTCTAATGATGATGGAAATGTCAATCCAAAAGATGTCTTTTTCTTAAGAGATATGATTGACGAGTATCAAATTTCAAATCTGGACATGCCGTTTTTAAGTGCAGAATCGGACATTCTTCAACGAATTTTCCGTATGGATTTTGATAAAATGTACAAGGTTGAACAATTGGTTAAGGACATGAACAACATGCCTGAAATTGAGTATGCAGAAAAAGCGCCGCTTTTCCGTATTTCTATGGTTCCTAACGACCCATATTACGGCGAAGTAAGCGGATCATATTCAGCGGCAGCCAACTGGCACCTCACCAACATCAATGCCGAAGCCGCATGGGATATAACCACCGGCGATACCAACATTGTTGTAGCCGTGCTAGACAATGCCATATATGTTAATCATCCGGATTTACAAAATAAAATAGTGGAACAAGTGGATTTGGGAAACGGAGATAATGATCCCTCACCACCAGAGAACACTTACATTTGGTCACATGGAACACATGGAGCAGGCCTTATTGCAGCAGAAACTAACAATGGTGTTGGTGTAGCATCCATCGGTTATGATGTCAGTATTATGGCAGTAAAACTTGGAGATGACGCATCTGACGGACAAGCAATGGCTGCTGGATTTGAAGGAATTGTATGGGCAGCTGATCATGGTGCCGATGTAATAAATATGTCATGGGGCTCACCACAATTTTTCATTACCATGCAACACACTGTTAATTATGCATACAATAAAGGATGTGTATTAGTGGGTGCAGCCGGTAATAACGGAAACGGAGCAGAAACTCAGATGAATCCTGATATCCCCGTAAACTATGTTGGTTACCCTGCAGCTCTTGAACACGTAATTGCAGTTGGTTCAAATGACGTGGGTGACAACAAATCCGATTTTTCAAACTACGGAACTTGGATAGATGTACTCGCTCCAGGTGGATATTACAACGAAGGATTTCTAGGAATAGGTAGGTTTTCTGTTTTATCAACTACCGCAAGCGAAGCCGGTGATATAGTGTCTTCGTTATCAGGTGAAGGTGGTGGTGCTGCTGACTATGGCGTGACTGGTCAATATGATATCATGCAGGGAACATCAATGGCAGCACCTGTAACTTCAGGTCTTTGTGGGCTGATGCTGTCAGCAAACCCCGATTTAACTCCAGAAGAACTTACAGCAATTCTTAAATCAACCTGTGATAATGTGGATGCTGAAAATACTGCATTCATTGACAGCATTGGCTCAGGACGTATCAATGCAGCTTCTGCAGTTCAAGCATGCTTAAATTCTGTAGCACCACTTGTTGCAAATTTTGAAGCAAGCGAAGTCGTTATTGCGGTTGACGGAACTGTTGACTTTACAGATTTAACCACAGGAACTCCAACATCTTGGTCATGGACATTTGAAGGCGGTATGCCGGCAACATCCACAGATCAAAACCCTACCGCCATTACTTATGACACTGAAGGAGTTTATCAAGTTACTTTAGAAGCTTCTGATGGCACAAACACCGATACGGAAATCAAAACTACATTTATTATTGTTGGCACCTCAGGAGGCGCAGAATCTGCATGGATAGAGCAAAACACGTTGTTTGCAAACCAATTTCGTGGTGTTATCCAAACTGCAATTGCTGACGAAAACACAGCATGGGTAATAACTTATGATGGAACTGGCGGATCCATCACTTCTGATTTTTCACGTACTGCTGATGGTGGTGAAACTTGGATTCCAGACACCATTGAAGCTCCAACTGAATTAGCTCCTGGTTGTATCACTGCAACAGATGACTTGAATGCTTGGGTAGCACTTTACAACACATCGGGTGGTGGTGGTATTTACCATACATCTGATGGGGGTGAAAACTGGGCAGAACAACCAACCGCAGCTTTTGACAATGCAGCTTCATTCCCAAATGTTGTGCATATGTTTAATGCAAATGACGGTTTCTGTCAAGGAGACCCAATTAATGAAGAATTTGAAATTTACACAACCTCTGATGGTGGTAATACTTGGAGCTTAGTTGACGGAGCAAATATTCCTGACCCAGTTACCGACGAAATGGGATGGACAGGTGTTTATGACGCTGTTGGAGATGTCGCTTGGTTTGGAACAAATAATGGTAGAATTTTCAAAACAACAGATAAAGGAGCAACTTGGACAGTGATGGAAAGTGGCGAAGATAACATCAGTCGTATTAGCATGAGTGATGAAGATAATGGTGTTTTAATTGCACAAGTAACAAACCAATCCACTGGACAAATCGAAAGCTGGGCAATGCGTAACACTACTGATGGTGAAAATTGGTCAACAATAACCATTCCTGAAGAAGAACAACCATCAGATGTATCAGCAGTACCAGGAACTCCTGGGATATTTATATCTGTAAAAATCAGCCAGACAACTGAAGAAAACTTCTCAGCATATAGTTTAGACTACGGAACCACATGGAATCAATTGGATGATTCAATTCAATACACAAATGTTCAAATGTTCGATGCAAATACAGGATGGGCAGGAAGCTTCAATCTTAGCGAAACAAGCGGTGGCATTTACAAATGGGCAGGAATCCAACAAGGTGATGATCCATACTTTACCTCTTCACCAGTTACAGAAATTATTGAAGGTGAAACCTACACATATAATATTAATGCAATCGATCCAAATGCACTTCCTTTAACATTATCACAAACTGCAATGCCAACATGGCTAAGTTTAACTGGCAATGTATTAAGTGGAACTGCTCCTATAATTTCAGGAGAAACCGAAGATTTCAATGTTGAATTAGTTGCATCAAATGGAACTGAAGAGGGATATCAAAACTTTACAATTACGGTACTTACATCAAATCAAGCACCTGAAATTACTTCAGAAGCAGTTACAAATGCAACCGTTGGTGAAGTTTACACATATAATGTTACTGCAGAAGATGCGGATGATGATAATTTAACATTTACCTTAGTCGATGCACCAGAGTGGATGACAATGACAGGCAATGAGGATGGCGATGGCAATATTGCACTTACAGGAACTCCTGATGTTACAAGTACATTTGGTTTACCAGTAAAAGTTAAGGTTTCTGATGGCATGTATGATGACCAACAAAACTATTCACTAATTATTGCTGAAGGAGACTATATCATTAACTTTGGAGGTGGAGATGTTTCTGTTTATCCAAATCCAAGTTCAAATTATCTAATGATTGAAAATTGTCAGGAAGTTAAATACGAAATCGTTAGCATTGACGGTAAGGTTCTGAATCAAGGCATCATTGAAAATCAAATTCAGAAAATCAATCTGAATACACTTTCAAACGGTATGTATTTATTAAAACTTACAAAGGCCGACCAACGTGCCAGCGTAGCGGTTCAGATAATAAAATAACATCTAAATTTATATCAAGAAATAAAGCCGGACTCTTCAAGAATCCGGCTTTGTTTTTACAGAATACTTGAGGGGACTTCCAATAATTCTTAAGCACAATTTTAAAAATAATTAAAAAATAATTGATTTTCAAGGCATCCTTTACTGACTTTTCACATCTTATAATTAGAAAACAATACCGATTGTGATTCAAAACTACCGATATGCTATGCTTTGCTTCGCCTATCGGTGTTGAATCTACATCGGCATTATACTTGCTATTTTGATTAATAAATGGTATAATATTTAATTTTGTACTACGTTTATAAAATTAACATTTTAGAAAATAATTTTTCAAAGTGATTTTAACATTTGTATATTGCAACCCAAGAATGAAACATAAAATATTTTCCATATTAACACTATTAATTTCCTTAACTGCATATTCGCAAGTTGATGTCCCCGACTCCCCTGAATTTGAGTCAGCCAGTGTTATTCCGGGAGCAAATCCTGCTCAGGTCGAACTCAAATGGGCAGCAAGCGACTCATTAGATGTTGCTGGTTATTATATCTTTAAAGTAAATAGCGAAGGCATTACCAATTATTTAGATACCGTTTACGGAAGAACGACGACTACATATTTTAACAATGGATCTTTTGCAAATGGACAAACTGAAACCTATCGTTTAGCAGCATTTGATACCTTAGACAATATTTCTTTACTTACAAACCCGCACATTACCATGTATGCTTTTCCATATTATGACAAATGTGCTTTAGAAGTAAATTTAGACTGGAATGCATATGATGGTTGGGATAACGTTACAGCGTACAATATTTATCGGCGCAAAAGCGGAGAAAGTTACGAATATTTAAATTCTGTTCCCGGAGGCGAAACAAACTTCATTGATGATGTATTAGAACCAAATCAACAATATTGTTATTATGTTGAAGCAATGCGTGCTAATGATGTTAAGGCAACATCAAATGAAACTTGCGTTTTTACCAGCTCACATACTCCACCAGCATTTATCTATGCAGATTATGCCAGTGTTGAGAATAATCAGATTGAACTACGCTTTTCGGTTGACACAGCTGGAGAAACCATTAAATACAAAGTACAGCGAGCACTAGATACACCAGCAGATTTTTCCACAATCAAGACGATTAGCGATACCGAATCAATAAAACTATTTTATACCGATCCGGATGTAAAACCCGAACAGACAAAGTATTATTATCGCTTGTTATCAGTTGATCCATGTGAAAACATTTCTGCGGTAAGCAATTATGCCTCCAACATTATTCTATCAGGCTATACAGATGACCAGCTGAATCATTATTTAGAATGGGATACCTATGAAACATGGAATGGTGAAATTGCATCCTATCAAATTGTTTCTCTATACGGTAAAGACTCAGAACATGGAATTATATCCTTAGACAATGAACGACACAGTTATTCTGTAAACATCTCTGATTACGTGAAAGAAAAGCATATCCGCATGGAAATTGTGCCTTACACATATTGCTACTTCATTCTTGCAAAAGAAGATATTGCAACCAATCCGTTTGGAGTTCAAGGCATTTCAAAATCCAATGAAATTTGTGTTTCACACAAACCAAGGGTTTACCTGCCTAATGCATTCTTCCCAAATTCATATAATCTTGAAAACCGTTTATTCCGCCCCTCAATTTCCTTTGCAATGCCATCAAACTATGAATTTGCAGTATATAATCGCTGGGGAATGGAAATTTTCAAAACGAACGACCAAACCGAAGGTTGGAACGGAACAACTGGAAACTCAAAAGCTCCCCCCGGTCGATATGTTTACTTTCTGAGTTATACTGATTTCCATGGGGAAACCTTTCAAAAGTCCGGAATATTTCTTTTGTACAATGAATAGGCTTTATTTATTTGCTGTTCATATTTCGTAAAATTATCCTTATCTTTGATGCAAATCATCTGAGATTTAGTTGCTATGATGCAAGCATTAATTAATAAATACAAAAAAATCCGAAAAGCGGGATTTATTAATAAAGCGTTCACAGAAAAATATGCTTTTGTAGGAATTGGAAATCACTCACTCAATAATTTGTATCCTGTGCTTAATTATTTGAACGTGGACATTAAATACATCGTTTCACATTCAGAAGACACTGCAAAACTTATTCAAGCAAACTTTGAACACATCAATGGCACAACAAATTACGATGCTGTGCTTAATGATTCAGAAATTAAAGGCATATTTATTTCTGCCAGTCCAAGCGCACATTTTGAGCTCATCTCAAAGGCACTTAAAAAAAACAAAAATGTATTTGTAGAAAAACCACCTTGTTTTACAAGCAAAGAATTATCACAACTCATTGAATTAGAAAAACAAAGCAAAGGGTTTGTGCTAACCGGCTTACAAAAACGTTATGCCCCATTATATCAGATACTTAAAACAAAAACAAAAAAGGCAGAATCATACAGTTTGCGATATGAAACTGGTTATTATCCAGAAGGCAATGCGCTAACAGATTTATTTATTCACCCAATTGATATTACAAGTTTCCTTTTTGGAAATTCAGAGCTCATATCAGTACTACACCGCAATAGCGGAAAAGGGATTGAAAGTTTATTTATCCAACTTAAACACTCCAATGGAACTATTGGAAATATAGAACTTAGTACAAATACTTGGTGGGCAAGTGCTGAAGATACGCTCAGAGTTAATTGCAAAAATGCACATTATCACTGTACAAACACTGAAAAGCTGGTTAAAATCAGCAAAGCAGGTAAGATTGCAGGAATTCCGAGTGAGAAAATCAAAAACTCATTCCCTATTTCAAAAGTACTTTTCGAAAAGAATGCGTTTCTTCCTGTAATGCAACATAACGATCTCTATTCTGCAGGCTATTACAATGAAATTAGACAATTTCTAGAACTTTGCGAAGGGAAAAAAGGGGAAAATAACAGTGAGTTAAGCATGTTAACAAATACTTTCCAACATCTTGACAACATAAAAAAACAAATGCATGTATAAAGTTAAAGACTACATAAATCGTGGTTTTCGTTTGGTGAATAATAATCTCAGACCAAAACATAAAAAGCTGTCAACCATAATGCTATATGCAACTGACAGATGCAACTCCAAATGTAAACACTGCTACATCTGGGCAAAGGAACCTAAAATGCATTTGTCATTTGAAAAAATCAAGGCAATTATTCAAAGTCCTGTTGTAGATAAAGATACTATCATAGGCCTCGAAGGCGGAGAATTTCTTTTACATCCTGAAGCGGAAAAAATCCTGGATTATTTATCAAAACATCATCCAAAATATGATTTATTGAGCAATGCAGTCGCTGATAATAAATTGATTGATTATTGTCGTAAATACAAACCTATGCGCCTGTATGTTTCTTTAGACGGACCTCGTGATACCTACAAAAATATGCGAGGTGTTGATGCTTACGACAATGTGATTCATACAATTGAAACATTAAAAAACGAATTACCGATTTCTGTAATGTTTACATTGACACCATTCAATAATTTCGATGACATGGAGCATGTGGCAAATGTCTGTAAAAAACATAATATCGACATGCGAATTGGTATCTACAGTAGCATGGAATATTTCGACACTCACGAAGAAAGTAAGGCAACATCATTGGATTATCAAATAACAGATATACCAGAATTTGTTCACGATTTCAGCGAAAATTATGATTTCATGGCGCTGTACACACACTATCGTGAAGGCAATGTGAAACTCACATGCAATAGCATACGTGACAGCATTGTCATTTATCCTAATGGAGACATTCCAATTTGTCAGAATAAACAAATTATTCTTGGCAACTTGAATAACGAGACATTACAAACAATCATAAATAAGAAATCAACCATTGAACTGCACAAAAAACACCAAACAGGATGCAATGGATGCTGGGTAAATTTTCATCGTAAATACGACGTTGTATTGTACCGAAACCTCGAAAAATTTCTACCTAAAAAGGTTATACATTGGTGGAAAGGAGAATATTACTGGTCAGCCGACAAAAACAAGAAATATAAGCAAGTGATGCGAGAACACAGAAAATAAAATCACTTAATAGTTAGACGAAAATAACCTTGCATTATAATAAAAAAACAATCAAATCAAGGCGTAACGCAGGTTATCATTCATTTAAACACTATAAACCAGATTATTAAAGGAAATTTAACGAGTTAACACGGATGGCATGTAGGTTTTCCTAGTTAAATACACTATTATAGTTGCACAGATAGTCGTTTTTAACCGTTAGCAACGACTATACATTGACTTAAAGCAAGACACAGAGTTTATACGAAAATTACATTTCATCCCCTTCTGGAATCCATTGCTTATTAGTTTTAACAATCAATATTTCATCATCTGAAAACTCCATCCAAGCAAAATCATAAACATGATGATACATTTTCCCCTTACTATTAATATTAAAATGCGTCAAATACTTAAATTGAAACTTCTTTTTCACCAAAACTGAACGACGAACATGCTTTTTTCTTGCCTTTGGCCCCATGACTTCTAATAATATTGAGCGATTTCGATGTAGAATTCTATCCAATGGATAGGCGACGTCTTTAGTAACCTCACTTAGAGTTAAGTGATATTCGTTTTTACATTGCACAGAACAAAATATCTTATCCTTGCGTCCAGTAAATTCACGTCCACACACTTTGCATTTCATATAATAAATATTAGTATTTTTTCACACATTAGTCGTTTTTAACCGTTAGCAACGGCTATTCCCTGTCATAAATACCATTTCAGAATTTATACGAAACAAATAAAATTTTGTTTCAAAAAGATGAAAATAAATATTGTTCACCATCAGAACAACTGACTTAGAAGGTCAATTGTTCTGACCATTCAATCCCATAGTATTTTTGTACTTATTTGACATCTCTTTAAACATGGAGAAATGTTTTGAGAAAAAGGTATTTTCTCAAAACAAAAAAATCGCAAGTATGGATTCAGAAAACAAGTTTGTATTTCGTAGTATTTAAAATACGAATTCATCGCAAACTAGTCGTTTTTAACCGTTAGCAACGACTATTATACCGATTGTGATTCAAAACTACCGATATGCCACGCCTATCGGTGTTGAATCTACATCGGCATAATACTTGCATTTTGATTAATAAAGGGTATTACATTACTAATTCGAGTATATATAAATTATACTAAAATAAATTAATAATTGCAAATATATTACATTTAAAGGCTAATTTGCAATACTAATATTTCTTAATACATTATCTATCAATTATTTAAATAATTAATAGAAATAATTAACGATTTATTGGCAATACTAGTCGTTACTAACGGTTAGTAACGGCTTTGCACTTGATATATCATGCATACAGACTTTATACATTATTCAAGCTCAACAATCATTAATTTCAATAAAAAAACTTATCCCTCATACCAACTACGACTACGTTCTACAGCACGCTTCCAACCTTGATATTTAGTTTTTCGTAAGGCATCATCCATTTGGGGAGAATAATGTTTTTGCTCTCTCCACAATTCATTGAGTTGAGACATATTTGTCAATCCAACACCAATGCCTGCTAAAAAGGCTGCACCGAGGGCAGTTGTTTCCAGCACCTCAGGCTTGGCAACATTTCTGCCCAAAATATCAGACTGAAATTGCATGAGAAATTCATTTGCAGCAGCACCACCGTCAACTCGCAATGACTCCAAAGCAATACCAGAAGTTTCCTGCATCAATTCCAACACATCTCGTGTCTGATATGCAAGCGATTCCAATGCAGCACGCACAATATGAGCAGCATTACTGGCCTGTGTCATTCCGATAATCAGCGCTCGTGCATCCGCATCCCAATAAGGAGTCCCCAGACCGGCAAAAGCGGGAACAAAATACACTCCGGAAGTATCCTCAACCGATTGGGCAAGTTTCTCCGATTCAGCAGCAGATTGAATAACTTTCAATTTATCACGAAGCCACTGAATGGTTGCTCCAGCAAAAAACACAGAACCTTCAAGTGCATAAACGGGCTCATCATCAATTTTCCATGCTAGTGTACGTAACAAGCCATCGTTTTGAGTTGGTGGGCAAGAATTTCCGACATTCATTAACATAAAACAGCCAGTTCCGTAAGTGTTTTTTACCATACCTTTTTCATAACAAGCCTGCCCGAAAAGCGCCGCTTGCTGATCTCCTGCGATACCTGCAATACTTAATTTTACTCCGAGAAAAACAGACAGATCGGTTTCAGCAAGTTGCCCTGCAGAATTTGTAACTTTCGGCAAAATGCTTGAAGGAATCTTAAAATACTCCAATAATTCAGTATCCCAGTCTAGTGTGTTAATATTAAAAAGCATGGTTCTGGAGGCATTTGACACATCCGTAACGTGCGACTTTCCGCCACTCAGTTTCCAAATGAGCCAAGTATCGATGGTGCCGAACAAAAGATTTTCTTTTTCAGCCATTTCATACAATTCCGGTTGATTCTGAAAACACCAAGCCAACTTAGTTCCTGAAAAATACGGATCAGAAACCAAACCTGTTTTACGACGAATAATTCGTGAGATTTCCTGCTGCTGCATTCGTTCGCACTGATCCGCTGTCCGCTTGTCTTGCCAAATTATAGCAGGACGAACCGGTTTCCCACTACCTTTGTCCCACAAAACAAAACTTTCCCTTTGATTGGTAATTCCGATTGCTGCAATTTTCTCGACTGAAATGCCGGCTTTTTTAATGCATGCTTTTGTCGCTTCCAATTGACAATCAAAAATCTCTTCTGCATCCTGCTCCACCCAACCATCGGCAGGAAAAAATTGTCGGGTTTCAATCTGATGAGAAGCTATGATCTGAAATTTGTCATCAAATAAAATGCTTCGTGAACTACTTGTCCCTTGATCAAGTGCAAGAATATATTGTTTATGACACATCGCACTGTGTTTATTTTAATTTATATTTACTCTACTTTTATACACCCCAAAATATCCTCATACACTTCTGAACAGTTTGTTTCGTTCAATATCTCATGCCGCATTCCGGGATACACTTTCATCTCAGATTTTAAGCCCAAATCTAAAAATCTCTGATTGACTTTCTCCACCCCTTTTCCATAATTCCCGACTGGGTCATCTTGTCCTGAAAAGATACAAATTTTAGTGTTTTTAGGAATTTTCTCCAACTCAGAGCGTGTATGAATAAAATTAATTCCAGACATTAAATCCCGATAAAAAGCACCAGAGAAAACCCCACCGCAATACGGATCGTTTTCATAAGCCTCCACAATAGATTTATCTGTACTCAACCAAGCATATTCAGTGTTTTCGGCTTTAAATTTCTTATTGTAAGCACCAAAACTTAGTTTATGCATAAAGCCGGCAGGTGCATCAGGATTTTTAAAAAACAAGCTCAAATTTGCCAATGCAAAACCTCCCAAGCGTTCTGCAAGCAGAAAGTTTCCAGTCCCGCTAAGTATCCACAACTTTGCCATCTCAGGGTTTCGAATCATCAATGTTCGTGCAAAAAACGACCCCATGGAATGTCCTAAAACAAAAACCGGAAGCTGATAAACATCGTGCAACTGTTGATTAAAACGAAGTAAATCCTCTGTTACTTTATTCCACCCTTCTTTTTCATCAAAATATCCATATTTTCCACTCTGCTTTGCTGTTTCTCCATGCCCGGCATGATCATCAGCAGCCACGATATATCCCTGTTTGCATAAAAACTCTGCAAAATCTTGATATCGAGCAGAATGTTCAGCCATACCGTGAATAATTTGCAACACCCCTTTGGCAGGCTGTTCAGGTGTCCAAATGTAATAAAAAATTTGCTGTCCGGTTTGCGATGGATAAGTTCCAATATGTGTTTCCATTAGTTAAAATATTTATCAAATTCTTGCAAATCAAATTTCTGAACCAAGCCTTTCATTTCATCAATCAATGCCGGAGGAACCGGAACTCCGTGTTCTGTACGTTCCAAAAATGTAAGATGCTCTTTTTCTCCTGCAGTAAAAATTTTATCCTGACCTGGCATACGATCAGAATTTCTCAAATCACGTAAAATTTCACCGGTAGATTGCTTAAATTCATCAATTTCCGTAAAGGCTTCAATATTAACCGCAATAAAGAAATGACCTAAACGATATGGAACTTTTTTGCCGTCCTGTATGCCAGTAAGTGCCTTCAAAAATTGTCCGCCCTGCAATGCTGCCGATAAAATTTCTACCACAGTAGCATATCCATAACCTTTATATCCGCCTCCATCTTCACCTATCCCGCCTAATGGCGTCAATGCAGCTTCACCACCAACCAAGGCCTTTAATACCTCTTGAGGGTCTGTCATGGTTTTTCCGTCGCGATTTATCACCCAACCCTCGGGCAATTTCTTTCCATGTTTTTCGTAATATTCAAACTTTCCGCGCTGGGAAACTGAAGTTGCACAATCCAGAAAAAACGGAAAATCCTCATCAGTCGGCATAACAAATGTCAGCGGATTCGTTCCCAGCATATTTTCCACTCCAAAAGTCGGAGCAATTGAAGGTCTGGCATTGGTTCCCGTAATACCAATCATATTTTCTTTTTCAGCCATCAGCCCGTAATACCCGGCAATTCCATAATGCGATGAATTTCTCACAGCAACCATTCCGATTCCGGCTGTTTTCGCCATATCAATAGCCATTTGCATCGCTTTTTTACTTACCACATGGCCCATCCCGTTATTCGCATCCAAAACAGCAGTGGCTCCAAATTGCTTAATGACATCAATTTTTGTTTGTGGATTCACAATTCCGTCAGCAATACGATCAATATAAATCGGTTTTAGTCGATTAATCCCATGGGAATCAATCCCAAGTTTATCGGCAGTAATTAAAACATCAGCCACAATAGCGGCATCATCATGGGAAATACCTGATTTTTCAAGGCATTTTGTCATAAACGATTCAAGAATATCAAAAGCAATATATTTCATATCAAATAAGTTTTCCACGAATTTAGACATTTTTTCGGAATATTCACAAGTTGCATTTAAATCATTTGGGCGGCAAACGGTCTGCGGCTTTTAGTTGCCACCGTTTCTGCCTGTGGCATTGGCTTTTCCTTCCGGGCTTCCCGACTACAGAAAATGTAGCCGGGCAAAGCCTCCGGTCGCCGGGTTCAAAGCAGCCACAACGGCATCAACGCTGTCAAGCTAACCGCCTCCGCCCTGCCGCGAGGCAATCTGCAAAAAGAAAACACATTTTTATCCCATATTCAATATTTCTACTCTTGATTTAACACTTTAAAAAATCAGACCGATAAGTGTTTTAGTTTAATAAATTTAAAATGTCGAATATCAAAACTTGTCCGGCGAAGACGGATGAAAAATGATAAAGTTATACCACTTTAAAATCAAAAATTCCAGTATAAATAAAATAAATTTCCTTGCGGATTTTGGGTTAAATATGATTTACAGAATCGATTAATAGATTTTCGTAATAAACATTCTTCTTATTGAATCTCTTCCTAATACCAAGTCTGCAAATCACATTGGACGGTAAGTTCTTAGGAAAATACATCTCCTGCATTCAATTATGGAGAAGCACAAAGCGCATTATGCGTTTCTCAGCAAGCCCTAAATATAGCCAAATCAAATACTTATTCTTTTTCTTCGTATTCTTTCAGAATTTCAGACACTTCTTCAGGAGATACACGCCCATAAGTTTTATCACCAATTAATACAACAGGCGCCAAGCCACATGCACCAACGCAACGTAAGCATGAAAGCGAGAATTTCCCGTCTTTAGACGTTTCACCAACTTCTATTTTCAGTCCTTTTTTAAATTCTTCCAATACTTTTTCTGCACCACGCACATAACATGCAGTTCCAGTACAAATTGAAATCGGGTAACGGCCTTTGGGTGTCATTGTAAAGAATGAGTAGAACGTAACCACTCCATATACCTTCGCAGTGGAAATATTCAATTCATATGCAACAACTTCCTGAATCTCAGCTGGTAAATATCCAAAATGCTTTTGACATTTATGCAGAACGTTAATTAATTCTCCGGGAGCATTGTTGAAAGCAGAACAAATTTCCTGAATTTTCTTAATATCTGCTTCCTTGAGTTTTATTTTTACACTAGACATAATGCGATGTTTTTAAGATTCAATAAATGTTGATTTCTTTTTATCAAAATAGCTTGTATGCAACAAGTGATGGGCTTTTTCACTCATCGGCTCACCAAGGAAATCTTCATACAATTTAATAATTTCCGGATTCATGTGAGATTTACGAATTGCTTTACCTTTATCTTCACTATAAATTGCCTCAGCCCGTTTTTTGATAATTGAACTATCTCCATGATGCAGCGGCTGTCCGCCTCCACCAATACATCCACCAGGACAAGCCATAATTTCAATGGCATGGTATTGTGATTCTCCTCGTTTGATTTCTTCGAGCAGTTTTCTTGCATTACCGAGTCCGTGTGCAATGCCAATATTAATCGGCAATCCGTCAAAATCAATAGTTGCAGAACGCACACCGTCAAATCCACGCAATTCTTCAAAATCAAGCTTCGGAAGCTCTTTTCCGGTATGTACTTCATAAGCCGTTCTTACCGCCGCTTCAATAACTCCACCTGTTACACCAAAGATAACACCTGCACCCGTTGACTCTCCCATCGGGCGATCGAAATCTTCATCTGGAAGGTTTTTCAAATCGCCAATACTTTGTTTAATCAGGTGAGCCAATTCACGTGTTGAAATTGAATAATCTACATCAGGATTTCCATCCACTTTAAATTCATCTCGTTGTGCTTCATACTTTTTAGAAAGACAAGGCATCACAGAAACAACTACGAGATTTTCTCGTTTCACCTGAATTTTATCAGCGAGATAAGTTTTTGCAATCGCACCGAACATTTGCTGGGGTGATTTTGAAGTTGAAGGAATGTCTTTCATTTCCGGGAAATTATGCTCAAAGAATTGCACCCATGCCGGACAACAAGATGTAAGAATAGGTAATCTAACAGATTTATCACCTTCTAAAAATTTTGTCAAACGACCGAGTAATTCAGCACCTTCTTCCATAATGGTAAGGTCAGCAGCAAAATCAGTATCAAATACCTGATCAAAACCGAGACGACGCAATGCAGAAACCATTTTCCCAGTAACCAAAGTTCCAGGCTCCATGCCAAATTCTTCGCCCAGAGCTGCACGCACTGCCGGAGCAGTTTGAACAATCACTGTTTTTTTGGGATCAGCCAATGCCCTAACCACTTTATTTGTGTGATCAACCTCAGTTAATGCTCCTGTTGGACATACGGCAACACATTGACCGCAATATGTACATGGTGATTTTTCAAGATCTTGTTCAAATGCAGGTGCGACAACTGCTTCAAATCCACGATAAATTCCAGACAATACTCCGCAGGTTTGTACATCGTTACACATGGTTTCGCAACGACGACACATAATGCATTTATCCATATCCCGAATAATTGAAGGGGAATAATCTTCTTTATAAGTGGATTGTTCACCTTGATAATGAATTTCACGAATTCCGAGATCTTGCGCCATTTTTTGCAAATCACAGGTTCCGTTTTTAGCACACACGAGACAATCGAACGGATGGTCAGAGAGGATAAGTTCCATCACTGTTTTCCGTGCGTTAATGACACGTGGAGTGTGAGTTTTAATATTCATTCCTTCCCAAACTTTTGTCACACAAGAAGGAGCAAGATTGTTTCTACCTTCAACCTCAACGATACACAAGCGGCATCCACCAGGATTGTGTTCAATACAAAGGTCTTCGAGCTGCATATAGCAAAGTGTAGGAATGGTAATCCCTTGATCACGGGCAGCTTTGAGAATCGTTGTTCCCGCTTCTACCTGCAATGGTTTCCCGTCAATATTTATGTTTACTTTAGCCATTACTTATTCTCCTTTTTTTTAGTTTATGCTGATTGCATTAAATTTACATTTTTCATAACATGCATTACACTTGATACAAATATCTTGATTGATTTCGTGAGGCATTTTGCGCTCACCAGAGATTGCATTCACCGGACAAACTCTTGCACAAGCAGTACATCCCACACAAGCTTCCTCGTCAATAATATATTGTTTCAATGCGGCACATTGTCCTGCACGGCATTTTTTATCGGTAACATGCTCAACGTACTCGTCCCAAAAATTACTCATAGTTGACAAAACCGGATTTGGCGAAGTTTGACCTAATCCACAAAGCGATGTATCTTTAATAACTTCGCTCAAATTACGTAAAAGATCTAAATCATCCATTGTCCCTTTCCCTTCAGAAATTTTAGTTAAAATTTCATACAATCGTTTATTCCCAATACGGCATGGTGAACATTTACCACAGCTTTCTTCAACGGTAAACTCTAGATAAAATTTTGCCATAGAAACCATACAATCATCTTCATCCATTACAATCATACCACCAGATCCCATCATAGAACCAACCTCAATCAAATTATCAAAATCAATTTTGGTATCAAGATGTTTTTCTGTCAAACAACCACCAGAAGGGCCACCGGTTTGAACCGCTTTGAATTTTTTTCCGTCTTTTATCCCACCGCCGATTTCAAAAATCACTTCGCGAAGAGTTGTTCCCATTGGCACCTCTATTAACCCGACATTATTAATTTTCCCAGCAAGTGCAAACACTTTCGTTCCAGATGACTTTTTAGTTCCGATTGATTTATACCAATCAGCTCCCTTAAGTAAAATAACGGGGACATTCGCAAAAGTTTCCACATTATTCACATTCGTCGGCTTATTAAGATACCCAGATTCTGCAGGGAATGGTGGTTTCACAGTAGGTTCTCCGCGCTCACCTTCCATGGAATGGATAAGTGCAGTTTCTTCACCGCAAACAAATGCACCGGCACCATAACGAAGTTCAATGTCAAAATCGAACCCGCTACCCATAATATCATTGCCAAGGAATCCATATTCCCTTGCTTGCTTCATAGCAATTTTCAAACGCTCAATTGCAAGTGGGTACTCAGCACGGATATAAATTAATCCTTTACTTGCACCGGTACTATATCCACAAAGCGCCATTGCCTCCAGGACTGAATGCGGATCGCCTTCGAGAATCGAACGATCCATAAATGCACCAGGGTCACCTTCATCAGCATTACATACCACGTATTTTTGATCGGAAGCATTTTTAGCTGCAAATTCCCATTTCAAGCCTGCAGGAAAACCACCGCCTCCTCGACCACGTAAACCGGAATCTTTCATCACAGCAATTACCTCATCAGGTGACATTTTAGTTAATGCATTTCCAAGCGCAAGATAAGCGTCTTTTGCAAGTGCTTCATCAATATCTTCAGGATCAATAAAACCACAATTGCGTAACGCAATACGCAGTTGTTTTTTATAAAAACCCATATGTTTTGAATCTGCTATATGCTCCTGATTATCAGGATCTGTATATAACAAGCGATCCACTCTACGTCCTTTAATGATATGTTCATCAATGATTTCTTTTACATCCTCGGGAGTAACCTCCACATAGAATGTATTGTCCGGCATGATTTTTACGATTGGACCTTTTTCACAAAACCCGAAACAACCGGTTTGAATGACTTGAATTTCATCACTCAGTCCTTTCCCTTCTAACTCAGCTTTCAGATTGTCGAGAATCATCTCGCTTTGTGAAGCACGGCAACCCGTTCCACCACAAACTAGAATATGCATCTTATAATTGGCCATTTGATACGTCCTCCTTTTTATTTATTATCAATGGTTTCATAATTCTGTGGAATAATTCCATCCACTAACTCTCCTTTTTTAATGTAAAGCTCGATGATGTCATCTGCTTTTTTGCTGTCAACATACCCGTAAACTACAGGCTCCTGACCCGGCAGCTGAACCTCAATAGTAGGTTCAGCATAACAATACCCCATACAACCAGTCTGAGTAACCACAGCATCGATATTCCGCTTTCCCAGTTCATCTACAAAAAACTCCATGATTTCCTTCGCACCGGAAGCAATACCACAGGTTGCCATTGCAACTTTAATTTGAACTAAAGACTCAGTATTATCAGCCTTGTCTCTCAAATCCAGTTTAGACCTAACCTCGTCTTGTTTCTTTTTAAGGTCTGCTAATGATTTAATTTTTGCCATTTTAATTCCTCCAAATATTTTTAGACATTCAATATAGTGCGATTTTATTCCATTACAAAATTACTTAATTTCTGTTAATCCTATAACACTGTTAATTGTTTAACAACATATTTTACAACGACACTTCTGCCATATAAAAAATCAGCTACAAATCAGAGTTTGAACACGCTATCAATCAGACAATTTAAGGAGCAATATCCGAAAGATTTAAAGTATGGGGAAGACATGTTTATCAACATAAAAAACTATTCGCATTTCGAATGCTCGCTAATTCGTCAAGATTTTCCTTCACATATGTCCTTATAGCAGCTGATATTTCTGCATTATTTAAGTCTGTAACACCTTCAGCGGCAAGCTTTGTTGTACTCACAGAAAATTTCTTTCCATCGATTTCATATTCAAATAAAATTTGCAATTTAGGATTTGCAATAAATAACAAAATCAAATATCCCGGGATATCACCGAGTGGTAAACAATCAATATGATTTGTCATATACTTTGCTTTGACTTTTGTGCCCTTACCGAGTTCAGATTCAATAAAAAACGAGCCTTCGGTTTGCTCAGCGGTCATTTTCAAAAATGGGACTCCTAACCCAACTTTCCGGGTTGTCCGTGTTGTAAAAAAGGGACTGGTAATTTTTGCTATCATTTCAGAAGCCATTCCGTCACCATCATCACAAATACAAAAAACCAATTCATTGCTTATTTGATTTTCAATAAAAGAAATATCAATATGTTTAGCATTTGCCCGAATTGAATTTTGGGCAATATCCATCATATGCATCGCAATATCAGTCATTCATTTCAAAATAATTATTAGAATCTTCACGAAAAGAGTCCGCAAAATTTTCCCAATCTAAAGTTTCCATGTAAAATTTCGTATGGACTTTTGCAATATCATTTAAAAAATGTGCGTCGGAACTTTGAATGAACAAGTGTGAAGCCAGCTCGGGTCGAATGCTCTTGTATGTAGATAGACAGGTATTCGGGGATAGTTCTAGAGCATTATAATTCAAGCCGTAGGGTAGGAACCCGAGCTGGCTGATCACACTATTTTTAGTTTTATCAATATGGGCAGGAACAAAAATTCCACCCAAACTTATCACTTGTTCGGCGATGGCCTCTAAAGGCTGTTTTAACGCCGCCACTAATAAACGACTTTCTTCGTAATTTATTGTATCAAACTTATCAACAGCCACCTGAAATCCAAATTTCTCTGGATTGTTTTCAATATCAGTAAGATGGGAATCCAGGTAAGACTGGAAAACATCCAAACTGTTAATATCAGGGAAGTATCCTAGACAGTGGACTTCCTCCTCAGACGTCATTTCACAGCCGGGAATGACAAATAAATCAGTGTTTTCAGCAAGCTCCATACATGTTTTCACATTGTGTGTTGAATTATGATCCGTAATTGCTATCATATCCAATCCATTTTCGATGGCTTGATTAACAATATTGCGCGGACTCATATCCAAATTTCCGCAAGGAGACAGACAAGTGTGAATATGGAGATCTGCTTTAAACATCTTCATGTTTACAAATTCAAATAATCAAATAACAAACCAACTGTTTCAAACGCTGCATGACAGCTGGCAATAATATTAACGTTTTCTCTTTCAGCTTGTTCAATCACATCCTGAGAAACTTTTCTTTCATTTACTACAACAATTGCACTCAGCTCTTTAAGCGATGCAACTGCCACAATATTATTATGTGCTTGAGAAGTAACCCAAATCATATTTTCACGAGCTTTTCCCATCACGTCACTGAGTAAATCAGAAACATAAACCGATTCAGGAGTGCGATTAAGCCGTGTCTCATCAGTCAGGGCAACAAAGCCCAAATCATCTACTAATTGTTTAAGCGTCATTGTTTCCATTTTTATCAATATATTTATTCAGTCGGTTTTTACCCCAAATTTTTTCAATCATTTGAAAAGCTTGTTCTGGACTGAGTTTGTAATTTTTTTCCATAATTCGCTGCACAAATACACAGTACGACATACTTGCTTTATTTTTCACAATATCTTCAGCCAAACTTCGGCACGTAGGAGCGCCACATGCACCACAATCAAAACCCGGCAAATATGCTACAATGGTTTTTAATCTGTCCATTTTTCGCAATGCAGTTTCCATATCCTTATCGATTAACATTTCCGAACGTGGCAGAATCGAGTTTATGGAAAGGTTTTTTGATAGTTCTGAAGCACTCTCCATCAGCGGATTATTAAGCTCCTCATTTAATTTTAACAACACCTCAAGGCGATTTTGCCGAGACTCTAAGCGTTCAACGGTAAGAAATCGATTTCCAGGACAAAGGATTCCTCCTGCACAACCTTGATCACAGGCTCTAAGCTCAAGAAAATCAATTTCAGATATTTGTCCGGACTCCAGCTTTTCTAAGAATTCAAGCACATTTACCATCCCGTCAATGGCCAAAGCCCTACCGTTAAAATATTTCCGTTCATAACCAGACAATGACCAATTCACTGAATCAGGAGACAAATCAGCAACCTGTTTTCTACATTGATTTTTATCATCGCCCACTAAAACCTTATACACCTTATTATATAGTGCATTCATATTAAACACTCCATCGATCGGAGATTTCTCCTCTCCTTCTGGAGCTTTTGCTGCTACAATTTTTGACGCACAAGGTGTAATATAAAACACTCCTGGCTTAAATACATCCTGCTGTTCTGTTTGAATTTTTGCCTTACAATAATCTGCTGCAATATCATGTGGTGCTTTCAATTGCAAAATATGATCAGTTAAAGAAGGAAAAACCACCTGAATTAAACGGACAATTGCTGGACAATACGAACTGATTCGAGGGCGAGGACCATCTGCGTTTTCAGATTGTCGTTTGTATTCCTCTTTTATCAAATCAACGGCATGTTCAACTTCAAACACTTCGTGAAAACCGAGCTGATGCACAGCTTGCAAAATCCGACTTGTTGTGAATTCAGCAGGAAATTGTCCGATAAAAACGGAAGGAATCAATGCAACACGATAGTCAAAATCCTCCATAATTTTCATTTCATCATCCTGCACATAAATCGCATCCACAGGACAAACACGAGAACATTCCCCGCAATCGACACAACGCTCAGAACGAATATTCGCATGTCCATCAACGATTCGAATTGCCTGTGTAGGACAAACTTTCATACAATGCGAGCAACCGATACATGTTGTTGTATCAACCCGAATTGCATGTGTATATTTATCCTTCGCCATCATATTAAAAATTCACAATTATTTCAATTGTTGTTCCTTTCCCTGGGACTGAAGAAAGCTTCATTTCATCTGTATTACGTTTAATATTCGGCAATCCCATTCCGGCACCAAAACCCATTTCTCGCACTTTATCAGAAGCTGTTGAAAACCCTTCTTCCATTGCCTGTTCTATGTCCTCAATTCCAGGACCTTCATCTTCTATGCAAATTCGAATTTTATCCTTTTCTATATTCACATTCATCACCCCGCTATACGCATGAGCAACCACATTTACTTCGGCCTCATATAGAGCAACCACGATTCGCCGAATAATCATAAGTGAGATATTAAGTTGTTTCAACAACTTTTTTACCTCTGAACTTGCGGTTCCGACTCCGGAAAAATCTCCACCTTCGATATGAAATTGCATTTGCATTAGTACACAGGTTTAATTCCATTTTCATACAATCGTCCCGAAGCCGCAAACATGGAAGATGAACAAGAAATCACAGCGATACCATGTTCTTTCGCTAATTTCAACATTTCATTTGTAACGCGCTTCCCTCTGGCGACAACGACACAATAAACATTTGACATTTCTGCCGTACGAATGGTCTGCAAGGTTGATAACCCCGTTAAAAGAATCATTCCTTCCTTATCGATTGTCAATACATCACTCATCAAATCAGAGGCAAATGCATAAGAAAAATCCTGATCAGGTGATGTCCCGTTCAAAATTATGCCGTTTACGACTCTATTTATTTGATATACCGTCACCATAGTATTATTTAACGCTACAAATATAATGTTATTTTTGTAACACTGTTAATATATTAACAGTGTTTTACAACACGACAAGGATATTTGCACATAAAACACTGTCCATTAGCAGTATATGAACGAACCAACTTTAAGGATTTATTAAAAAAAGGATATTATTACACCGATTAAGATTTCATACCACTTTAAAATCAAAAATTCCAGTATAATGCCAATGTAGAATCCGCCATATGGCGGATTCACTATCGGTATTACAAGTGCTCATATCCCATTTCAATCACCTTTTCATGATCAAAAGCAAGTTCAGGCAAATCATTCAATGCATACCATTTTGCTTCGTCCGCATCATCGCCACCGATAACGGGAATAATTTCAGGTATAGATAAATAAAATACAATGGTAATATTTCTACCTCTTGGGTCACGTCCTGGATTCCCAAACGTATGTAATTGTTTAAATCCTTCGAGCTTTATTCCGGTTTCTTCTGTCAACTCCCGTGCAACCGCATTATCCAGAGTTTCATTCATTTCAACAAAGCCACCGGGTAAAGCCCACATTCCTTTAAACGGTTCATTCCCTCGACGAATTAACAAGACGTGTTTATCAGACAGGTTTCCTGCAAACACGAGTGCATCAACAGTGACCATTGGCCTTGGGTATTCATAGGTATAACTCATATTATTTAACTTTCAACATAGTATTAAAAACTATCCGGATCAAAATCTTCATTTAGATAAAATCGACTTCCGTTCATATCAACCTGAATTAATAAAATTTCAGCCGCCACAAAATTCATTAATACTCTACGTAAAACGCTTGGTTTTATTTTAGTCCTCCGACTTAATTCGGCATGGGTTTGCAACGGTTCCTTTTCAATTACATCTAACAAATCCTTTTCTGCATCAGCATAACGAATAAAAGCGCCTTGTTTTTTATGCTGCATTTTCCAAACATTCAACAAAATATCATCTGCAATTAGATTATTATCTTGAAATCTCACATAAGCTTGCCATACACCATCTGAATCGGGAGCAAGTACAGGACGATTTTCACTAACGGGTATTATCACCTCAAGTAATTGCTTTCCTTGGATACTATGTGGATTTGCTTTTAGCTTCAATGGTGGCTTACAAAACATTTCTGCAGCAGAATCAATCATATAATACTCTTCTTCAGAACGAATTCCTGCAATCCGTCCATTGTCTTTTACTCCGATCAACAATCGTCCACCATCAGTATTTGCAAAAGCAGAAAGTGATCTGGCGATTTTTTTTGCATCATTCACCTGAAACTTAAAGTCGAGTTTCTGATGTTCACCCTGTGCGATAAGATCTATTATATGCCTTGACATACTGCAAAATTAAAAAAGATATTGTAAAGATAAAGCTCGAACTACGATTAGCGAATAAAAAAAAGCCGCCTATGAAGCAGCTTTTTCTAAAATTATAGTGTGGAAAATATTTTATTCAAATTTCTTGAATACTTTTTTAATAATTTCAATTCCTTCACGCAATTGTTCTTCAGTAATAATCAATGGTGGCGCAAAGCGGATAATGTGCTGATGCGTAGGTTTCGCTATAAGTCCTTCATTCGCTAATTCAACACAAACGTCCCAAGCTTCTTTTCCGTCTTTCGGATTTACAACGACTGCATTAAGTAGTCCTTTTCCTCTCACAAGTCCAATCATATCAGAATCAATAGCCTTCATTTCATCACGGAAAATTTTTCCGAGTTTTTCGGCTTTTTCAGCGAGGTTTTCTTCTTCAACAACTTCGAGAGCAGCCTGAGCTACTTTTGCAGCAACTGGGTTTCCACCAAATGTAGAACCATGTTCACCCGGTTTAATAACGAGCATGATATCATCATCAGCAAGCACAGCAGACACAGGTAATACTCCACCTGAAATCGCTTTACCAAGAATTAAAACATCAGGTCTTACATTTTCATGGTCACAAGCCAAGAGTTTTCCTGTACGAGCAATTCCTGTTTGTACTTCATCTGCAATAAAAAGTACGTTTTTCTTTTTACAAAGATCGTATGCTTTTTTAAGGTATCCATCTTCAGGAACATAAACACCGGCTTCACCCTGAATTGGCTCAACTAGGAAACCAACTACATTTGGATCTTCAAGTTCTTTTTCCAAAGCGGGAAGATCATTATAAGGTACAACTTCAAATCCTGGAGTATAAGGACCATAGCCTTTATATGCATCTGGATCAGTACTCATTGAAATGATAGTAATCGTACGTCCATGGAAGTTTCCTTCACAAACAATAATTTTTGCTTGATTTTCTGCAACTCCTTTTTTCTCATACCCCCATTTACGGACAAGTTTTATTGCTGTCTCATCTGCTTCAGCACCAGTATTCATCGGCAATACTTTGTCATAACCAAAGTATTTTGTAACATACTCTTCAAACTCACCTAAAACATTATTATAAAATGCTCTAGATGTTAATGTAAGCGTTTGCGCCTGATCAGTCATTGCTTTCACAATTTTCGGATGGCAATGACCTTGGTTCAATGCAGAATAAGCAGAAAGAAAATCAAAATAACGTTTTCCTTCAACGTCCCAAACAAATGGACCTTCACCTTTTTCAAGGACAACTGATAACGGATGATAGTTATGCGCACCATACTTATCTTCCCGTGTAATGTAATCTTGTGATGTCATTTTTGTCATAACACAATGCTATTTAATTGAAACTCAAAATATCGAAACAAAAATCCAAAATTATTTCTAATTTAACAAGCCAAAACAAAAAAATCTATCTGTGAAACGAATATAAAAAGTATAAAGCTCGCAAAATTACAACTCACTAACTACAAGTGATTTAACTTTCAAACTTTCAACTTTACAAACTTCACAAACTTTACAAACTTTCAACTTCACAAACTTTTAGACTAAACTCATGCATAAAAGCACTTGGCATACTGTTCAGAAATGATTATTTTTGCAAACTAAACAAGAAGAAACTATGTTTGAAAATCTGAGCGACAGACTAGAAAAATCCTTTAAACTCCTAAAAGGAGAAGGTCGGATAAGCGAAGTAAATATTGCCGAAACCTTGAAAGATATTCGCCGTGCTTTACTCAATGCGGATGTGAACTATAAAATTGCAAAAAGTTTCACCGATAAAGTTAAAGAAGAAGCACTTGGGCAGGATGTTTTGAAAAGCGTTAAGCCAGGACAAATGATGACAAAAATTGTCCACGATGAGCTTACTGCACTCATGGGTAGCGATACATCTGATATTACACTCAGCGGAAAGCCTGCCGTGATATTAATTGCCGGACTACAAGGTTCCGGTAAAACCACCTTTTCAGGAAAACTTGCCAGATTGCTAAAAAGCAAACGCGGAATGCAGCCTTTATTGGTTGCCGGTGACGTTTATCGCCCTGCTGCAATTGAGCAATTGAAAGTGTTGGGAGAACAAGTTGAAGTTCCCGTTTACACGGAAGATGACAATAAAGACCCCGTTAAAATTGCAAAACGAGCAATCCGTCATGCAAAGGAAGAAGGACTGAATGTTGTCATCATTGATACAGCTGGTCGCCTCGCCATTGATGAGGATATGATGAATGAAATTGCGGCCATAAAATCGGCAGTCAATCCTTCAGAAACGCTATTTGTTGTCGATTCAATGACAGGTCAGGATGCAGTGAATACAGCAAAAGAATTTAATGATAGACTGGATTTTGACGGTGTTGTTTTGACAAAACTTGACGGTGACACAAAAGGTGGAGCTGCATTAAGTATTCGCTCGGTTGTTGACAAGCCAATAAAATTCATGAGCCAAGGAGAAAAAATGGATGCACTCGATGTTTTCCATCCCAAACGTATGGCTGATCGAATTCTTGGCATGGGTGACATTGTTTCCCTTGTTGAAAAAGCGCAGGAACAATTTGATGAAGAAGAATCTAAACGCTTGCAAAAGAAAATTGCCAGCAATCAATTTGATTTCAACGATTTCATCAGTCAAATACAGCAAATTAAAAAAATGGGAAATGTCAAGGACTTAATGGGCATGATTCCCGGCATGGGAAAGGCACTTAAAAACATTGACATTGACGATGATGCATTTAAAGGAATAGAAGCCATTATCCGCTCCATGACACCTGAAGAGCGCGCAAATCCACAACTAATTAACGGCAGCCGTCGCTCTCGAATAGCAACCGGAAGCGGAAGCACTGTTCAGGATGTAAATCGCTTGCTCAAACAATTTGGTGAAACCCGAAAAATGATGAGCAAAATGACAGGTGGCAAAAATAAACGCCGTGCCATGGGAAATATGTTCAAAGGATAAATCGCATTGCAAAATTTTAAAACAGAAACAAACATTTTCAATAACAGGATGTTAGTTTGACATCACAAATATAGAATCTTATGGAAATTATTGACGGAAAAAAACTATCGCAAGAACTAAAAGCTGAGATTAAAACAAAAGTTGATGTAATTAAAGCAAATGGTGAAAAGATTCCACATCTAGCCGCGATTTTAGTCGGACACGACGGCGCATCTGAAACCTATGTCGGACATAAAGAAAAAGCCTGTGCACAAATTGGTTTTAAATCCACATTACTCCGTTTTGAAGATGATATTTCTGAAGCAGATTTAATTAAAGAAATTCATGCTTTGAATGACAATCCTGACATTGACGGATTCATTGTTCAATTGCCACTACCAAAGCATTTTGACGAACAAAAAATAATAGAAGCCATTGCACCCGAAAAAGATGTTGACGGTTTTCATCCTGTAAATGTGGGGCGCATGTCACTTGGAATGCCGGCGTATATTTCAGCAACACCATTCGGCATTATGGAAATGCTAAAACGGTACGAAATTGAAACCTCAGGAAAACATGTGGTCGTCCTCGGCAGATCAAATATCGTAGGTCGCCCGATAAGCTTATTGCTCGGACAAAAAACGAATCCTGGCAATGCAACGGTTACCATGTGTAATTCACGAACAAAAAACCTTGAAGCATTTACGCGACAAGCAGATATTGTAATTGTAGCACTCGGAATTGCAGGGTTTCTGAAAGCAGACATGATTAAAGAAGGTGCAGTTGTAATTGATGTCGGAATTACACGCGTTAAAAGTGATAAAACAAAATCCGGTTGGAAATTACTTGGTGATGTTGCTTATGATGAAGTAGCTCCAAAATGTAGTTACATTACACCGGTTCCGGGCGGCGTTGGCCCAATGACTATTGTTGCTTTATTAAACAATACTCTGGATGCAGCGCAGAAAAAGATTTACAAATAAACGCTAGCTGCAAATATCATTTAAAATATTTTATTAATCTGGCGATTAAATAATATGCTTTTAAGCGGCCGCATATCTTATTGATTTGTGACAAAAATAGTTAGCAACTCTTTGGGGGTTCTTTTGCAAGAGCATCATATGAGATTTTACATTTGATTTCATTTGTTTTTGATTTTTAGGGATTGCTTTCAAGCCTATTCCGCTTTTTAAATCATTGTTCAGGTACTCGTCTGGGTTTAATTCAGGAGAATATGAAGGGAGATAAAACAATTCTATTTTGTCTTTATTTTTTTCGACCCAAGTTTCAACAATCTGACTGTGATGTACTTTCAGGTTATCTAATATTAAAAACACCTTCTTTATGGATCCTTTTATTAATCGTTTCAAAAAAACAATAAACCGTTGTGCGTTCATTGTTCCTTCGTAAGTCATAAACCTTACCTTTCCTTGGTTTGTTACCGTTGAAACCATGTTCATTGATATTCGTTTTGCCATTGTCTCTTTTACAGGGGTTTCCCCTTTTGGGGCATAAGCACGACCGTATTGACTTGTGTTTTTTATACCCGTTTCGTCGCCCCAATGTATTTCTGCATTTTCCTTCTTAGCTCTCTTTACAATATTGGGATATGTTTCTTGTAGCCACTTATTTACAGACTTATCGTTTTGCTCATAAGCTTTTTTCTTTGGCTTTTGGGGAGTAAATCCCCAACTGTTTAAATAGTCCCCAACTGTTCGTATTGCAATATTTATTTTGTAGGTTCTTTTTATCAAATCTTTTATTGCTTTCCTTGTCCACAAAGCATAAGGTAGCTTTATCTGATCAGGCATCTTATCTACTATCATTCTTTGTATTTCTTTCTCTTGCTGGGCATTTAGAAGCTTCCCATATCCTTTTTTCCTCCCTCGCTTAACTTCTTTCAACCCTCTCTTGCCTTGTTCCTTATACAATTTAATCCATTGATAAATGGAATTTTTATGTACACCAAGTAATAAGGCTATTTCATTTTGCTTTATCTTTTTTTTATACATCATTATGGCACGTACTCTTATGGCTTCTTTTTCCTTGATACCTGCCTTTCGTAAATCTATTTTTTCCATGATGCAAAGATACAATAAATATTTAATATATCACATTATTTATCCGCTCACTTAATAATTGCAAAAATAAAGACGTCAATAAGACTAAATCTACTTAACACAATTGAAACAAAATTTGATGTCTCGTTGGACGATTACAAATACCTTTGCATAATTAACGATGGCGGATGTTTGCCCTGCAATCGAATATACAGCAAGGCGCTTACCGATGCTTCAAAATCCAATGATTTTTTGATTATTATTGCAGAAAGTGGATCCGTATTAAACCTTCGTGCCTTTGATTATGATGCCCCAAACATTTATCACACGTATGATGATATTTTAGGAGAAAGTCAAATGAAAGCAGGCAGCTATTTTGGGAAATTGAAAAATGGAGAGTGTGAATCGCTCGATTATATTGATCCTAAAAGAACAGAAAGCATTATGACTGAAATTCAATTGATTTTAGAACGTTAAATCATTCCACATCAATACAAAAACCCAAAAAGCCATAATGGAATTTTATTTTGAAATCCGTATTCTATATCATCAGAAACAATAAAACCATTTTCAATCTTTGCGATTTGGAATTCTGATTTATTTTTGCCACCTATTTCAAAAGTATATCCATTGCAGAGAAAATCTCCTGCATTGGGATATCGAACTTCACCAATTTTACTCAGTTGATTATAAAAAAAACTCTCACGCAGTGTGCCATTATTGACATTATTTGCATTAATCGCATAAAGGAGATTAGGATTTTCAAGATATAGCTTATCCGGTTTGCTAAGCAAACCAATGCCATCAGAATCAACAAATAAGCGTTTTATAAAAGCAGCATCCTCCAGATATTGCAAATAATCTAACAAGGTTATTCTAGACAGCTCAATTCGCTCACTAAACTTTGTGATATTCGGTTTAAAAGGCACATTTTTGGCTAGCACATAAAGTAATTTCTGAATTTTATTAATATGACGCACTTCTACTTTTTTTATTCGCGGCAATTCAACTTCAATTGAGTATTTAATGGTTTCTCGAAGCCTTTCATTATAGTTGTTTTTGTTCTCAAGAAAATACGGATAATAACCAAATTTCAGATAATCGTTAAAAAAAGCAAGTGGTCGTATCTGCTTAACAATGTCCATACTTATCGCTTCATGATTTATTAAAATCTCCTCAAGACTATAAGCCGTAAAATCTGTTGATTCAGTGATGTTAAGATACTCACGAAAAGAAAGTCCATGCAATTCATACATAACAGCACGCCTACTTAAATCTCCAACGGAATCTTGTATTTCAAGTAGAGAGCTTCCTGTAAATACAATGCTTAGGTTTTTCCAACGGTCGTAAATATTTTTAATTTCTTGCTGCCAATTTGTGTATTTATGCACTTCATCCAAAAATAAAACATCTCCGCCTATTTGCACAAACTCGGTCGCCAAGTCAACAAGTCGATTTCCTGAAAAATAAATTTCATCCATGCTCACATAAAGCACATTATTTAGAGTCTGTCCATAAAGTCCGATTTACTCACAATATTAATTTATTTAAGCGGTGTTTCCGTCAGCCGGCGGACAGGCTGTGATATCGCTTCGCTAAGTTCTTCGTTATGTTCGTATTTAAAACAGTCATCCGCCAGCTGGCGGACTCCTTGATTTTAAATACTTCACAAGTACTTCGGCAAGCTCAGCATAACACCTCGAACTCGAACTTTAAGAATCAGACTCCGACTAAATGGACAGGCACTATTTAAAGTATTAAAATTCGACTTAATATATTGAAGCAACAAGGTTGTTTTGCCGGAACCACGTGCACCCTTAATCCCAATCAAGCGATCAGTTCAATCAATTTCAGAAGTTAAATTTCTCTGAAATTTTGGATTTACATTATTTATTTTTTCGATAAATATTTATCTTAATTGCTCCATATCAAAATCAATTTATTGCAAACACACACAATTTTGTTTAACAGACAAAACACTTTTATTATATTTTGTTTTTTATACTTTACGATTTGTAATCAATTTTGTTTAACCGACTTTACAGAAATGAAAATACAATCAGGGCTAAAGCCCATTTATTCTTTAGTATCAGTTGCTTACCCCGACCTGAAGGTCAGGGTTAAACGATTGCTCAACTAATACCATTTATTAATCAAAATTGCAAGTATTATGCCGATGTAGATTCAACACCGATAGGCATAGCATATCGGTAGTTTTGAATCACTATCGGTATAATAGAAATATCACCTGTTTCTTTCAGGTGTATTCTTCTAAAATCGGTTAACCCAGATATTTATGTCGGAAGTTTAAAACAATCCATTCAGCAAATTATCATCCACAAAATTTGGGACGGTAACTTTCAGTTCTGGATTTTGTTCCATTGCACGTTTAATTGCAAAAACAGCGCCATCATTTCTAGCCCATGAGCGTCGTGACATGCCATTATTTACATCCCAAAAAAGCATCTGTTTGAGTCTGCGATCTGAATCATTCGAGCCATCGAGCATCATACCAAACCCACCGTTAATAACTTCGCCCCAGCCTACTCCACCACCATTGTGGATAGAAACCCAGGTTGCACCACGAAAAGAATCACCAATAACATTTTGAATTGCCATATCAGCAGTAAATTGTGAACCATCATAGATATTCGAAGTTTCTCTGTAAGGTGAATCTGTTCCTGAGACATCATGATGATCGCGACCAAGCACTACCGGAGCTTTCAAACGTCCGTCAGCAACGGCTTTATTGAATTCAGCAGCAATTTTAATTCGTCCTTCTGCATCGGCATAAAGAATTCTTGCTTGTGAACCCACTACCAATTTATTTGCTTTTGCACCTTCAATCCAACGGATATTATCTTGCATTTGCTGCGTAATTTCATCGGGTGCAGTTTCTGAAATCTTTCTCAACACATCCATAGCAATTTTATCGGTAGTTTCCAGATCATCAGGATCGTTAGATGTACAAACCCAACGAAACGGACCGAATCCGTAATCAAAGCACATTGGACCCATAATATCCTGAACATAACTTGGATAGCGGAAAGTCAAACCATCTTCTGACATGATTTCTGCACCGGCACGCGAACTTTCCAATAAGAAAGCGTTTCCATAATCAAAGAAATAGGTTCCTTGCGCAGTTAATTTATTAATTGCAGCTACCTGGCGTTTCAGCGAGTCGTGCACCTTGTCTCTAAATTTATCGGGATCGTTCGCCATCATTTCATTGGACTCCTCATAGCTTAATCCGACAGGATAATAACCGCCTGCCCATGGATTATGCAAGGAAGTTTGATCTGAACCAAGATCGACTTTAATATTTCGTTCAGCCAAACGCTCCCACAAATCGACAATATTTCCGAGGAATGCGATGGAATGAGCTTCTTTTTTCTCAACATACTCCAGTGCAGTGTCAATGGCTTTGTCCACATCTTCAATCACGTCGTCAACCCAGCCTTGTTCGTACCGTTTATAAGCAGCATCATGATTAATTTCTCCAGTAATAGAAACAACGCCTGCAATATTTCCTGCTTTAGGTTGTGCGCCACTCATACCACCAAGTCCGGATGTTACAAAAAGTTTTCCTTCGGTGCCTTCGCCTGCTTTACTGATTATTCGACTTGCATTAAGCACAGTAATTGTGGTTCCGTGAACAATACCTTGAGGACCAATGTACATGTAAGATCCGGCAGTCATTTGTCCATATTGAGAAACGCCAAGTGCATTAAACTTTTCCAAATCATCTGGTTTGGAATAATTCGGAATTACCATACCGTTTGTTACGACCACACGGGGCGCGTCTTTATGTGAAGGAAATAATCCCATAGGATGTCCTGAATACATAACAAGTGTCTGTTCATCAGTCATTTCAGCGAGATATTTCATTGCCAAACGATACTGTGCCCAATTCTGGAAAACCGCACCGTTTCCACCATAGGTAATCAGTTCTTCAGGATGTTGCGCCACAGCAGGATTCAAATTATTTTGAATCATCAGCATGATGGATTTCGCTTGCTCTGTTTTTCCGGGATACCATTCAATTGAACGTGCAAACATATCGTATTCAGGACGTAAACGATACATATAAATCCGCCCGTGGGTTTCTAATTCCTTAGCAAATTCCGGCACTAATTCAGCATGATGTTTTTTGTCAAAATAACGTAATGCATTTTGCAAGGCGAGTTTTTTTTCTGCTGCGGTAAGAATGTCTTTTCGCTTTGGTGCATGAGGCACTTCTTGATTTAAAGGTTTTAATTCCGGCAAAGTTTCCGGAATTCCCTGACATATTAAATTCTGAAAATCTGTTTTATTCATAATGACTTCAATTTATTTGTCAAAATTAATAAAACTAAATAAAAAAAGGAGTGACAAAGCACTCCTTTTTTTATTTAATATTTTTTTTACTATTCTTTAAGAATTATTTCGCCTGTCATTGGTACAGAATCATTTGCAAATGTATATTTAAGCTGATCATCGGACAATTCTTGAATTTCCATGAACTGTCCCCATTCGCCCCATTTATCTGTATTTCCATACATTCCTTGTTGGAAATTATCATAGACAGGTAATTCCATATTAAAACATGCATGGTAAAGTGTGTCGAGGCTTAAATACATGACAGTATCTCTGTGCATATAATATCTGCGAATTCGAAAATCGGTCATTTCATCATTAAACTCCCATTGAAAATTGCTATTAACAATGGTGTCTTCAACAATAAAATTCAGTGCACCACCACCAGTTTTTTGAATTTCAATTTCAGCATCCTGAATAAAATTTGGGATATTTTGTATCGTATCATTTTCAATATAATCAATACGGTACAAACCTTCCATGCGAGCAGTTTTTGATCGCAAACTGAGCAATGGTCCGTCTTCATACTTAGCGCATGATGGCATTAGCAAAGCAAGTGCTAATAATCCGAATAGTATTTGTTTAATACGCATTGTTATTATTCTTTGTAGTGATACTCCCATTGATTATCTAAAATATCATATTCCTGAAGCCACATTTCAGTATCTGTTAAGCGAATAATAAGAAATTCCTCCCATTCTCCCCAATTTCCAGAAATTATACTTTTCTCACGCTGCAATAGTTTTGTCTCATCATCACTAAACTCCCATTCTAAATCATTGTTTATCGTAAAGCTATCTTCCCTGTATTGAGTTTCTCCTGTTCCATCCTCATTATAAACAAAAGTAGTATTTGCATAGTACTCAACCTTATCTGAATCTTCAATTCCATTTTTATAAGCCTTTACCATACTATATGTTCCCTCTACGCGAGCTTCTTTACTTTTTAGACTAATCATTGGTCCTTCTTCATATTTTCCACATGAAGAAAATAGAATCATTACAGCAACAAATACAGTTGATAAACTAATAATTTTTTTCATAATTTTTTGTTTTAGGTTATTGAAGTCAAAAGTAATAAAAAAAACAAAAGCTCCATCATTTGACAGAGCTTTTGATATAAAAATGATATTTTTTTAGTTTTTCTCAATGCGAATCACACGTGATTCAGATTGACTAACTAATTTCAACATATAAATTCCAGAAGCAACAGACTCAAGATTAATGTTTATGATATCCTCAGTTACATTTTCACTTAAGATTGTTTGTCCGGTTACTGAAATCAACTCAACACGCTCAACATCAGTTAAATTTGTGATTGTTAAGTTATTATGCGTTGGGTTTGGATATACTTCAGTATTTGCAGCAAATTCATCATTAACAGCACCTACAACTTCAATATCTGAAGCAATACGGTACCGAATTGAATACTCACTATATGAATAAGCAACGACACCATTCACATTATATATTTCTCCAAGAGATTCAATAAAAGTAAATACACCATTATCTTTAAGCATCACATCACCAGAACCGTCATTAACAAACCATTCACCGTAATTATTTTGAACGACAGTACATTCAGCATTCACAACTCTTACGAAGCATGATTCATATTGCTCATCAGCAACTGCATTTGTCGCAATCACAACTGGGTCAGCAACAGTACCACCAATATTAATTGTTTGATAATCAGAAACGCTTTCTAATTGAGTCATATCAAAATTTTCGCCAACATCTCCAGTAATACGCACTGAGTCACCAATATTTGGTGTATTATTTGTATCATATACATACAATCCATTCCATGCACCAGCAGCATCTTGCACATAATATCCTTCACCATAATCAGACCCATTGAAATTTGCAACAACAACTGCTTCAATTATTACCTCATCTCCCATTAATGGAGAGTCACCGGAAGGATCAGCAGTAAATTGAATATCATAAATCGGGGTGATAGTAGGTCCGGCAAGATTCACAGTAAATGTAATACTTGCCGTAACAACTGGGTCGAGAGCAGCTTCACCCATGTCAACCAATTGTAAGTTAACTGTATGGCTACCATCGGTTAATCCTGAGAAAGTAATATCAGCATCAGTAACTTGATAACTCACAGCACCGCCATCAATTGAATATTCAACTTTACCATCAGTATCCAAAACAAAATTAGAAACAGCAAAAGCAACATCTACCATATCCGTATAAATTGTTGCACCATTTGCAGGGCTAGTTATTGAGATAGCAGGGTCAGTTGAAACACCGAGATCTTCAACATCAGCAGCATCGCGAGGCCAAATTTTCCATTCACTGTATGAATAAGTAGCAATACCAGTAACCAGGTAATCATTTCCCTCAATTGGTGTATATGAAAACAATTCGTCATCAATCAGAATGTTTCCTGAACCATCATTCACTGGCCATTGACCGTAACTGTCAACAGGACCGCTGTTGAGGCCTTCAACTTGAACTAACACAGATTCAAAACTTTCATCGTTAGCCTCTGCAGTAGTAATAGTAGCGACTTGTGGAGTGTTTCCACTATTGGCAACTGTCATTTCAGTAACAGTACCAATTTGAGTTGCATCATAGTATTCAGCAACAGTACCAGTAACAACAACTGAATCACCAATAGCGGGGCCACCGGTAGTTGCATAATATATATAAATTCCGTTCCATGCACCAGCAGCATCTTGCATCCAGAAATTATCACCATTCACAGCAGTTACAACACCTTCAACAGTTACTTCTTGATCAATTAATGGAGAATCATTTGTTCCATCAACATATTGAATGTCATAAATAGGTGTTATTCCAGAGGCAGCAGTATTCACATCAAAACTAACAGAAGCAATTACAGCGGGATCTAAAGAAACGCCTGAATTGTCAACTAATTCTAATTCGATAGTATGTGTTCCGTCAGCTAAACCAGTTAATGCAATTGGATCAGTTGTCATGTAATCAACTGGAGCTTCTGCATTAAGAGTATAAACGATATAACCATCACCTGTTCCATCAGCGACAGTAAAGTTTTGCACATTAAACGTTACATCGACATCAGCAACGTTAAGTACAGCTGCATCTTCAGGGGCAGTAATTGCAAGATAAGGATCTGTTCCTACATCTTCTACTATGTCTGAAAGTTGTCTAACAGCAAGTTTAAACGCCCCATATGAGAAAATTACAGGTGAAGTTACCGTATAATTTGAAGTAAGTGTTGGAACGTAGGGACTAGCCAAACCATAATCATCAACGACAGCATCACCAGAGCCATCATCAAAACTCCATTCACCAAAACCTAAGTCAGCATTTGTACAAGCACCAGATGCTTCAACCAACACACCTTCATAAGCCTCATCACTAACTTCGATGGTAGTAATTACCGTTGCAGCAGGCAAAGCATTACCACTTGTGTTTACAGTAATATTATCAGCAAGGATTTTTGTTAAATTATCGTTTTCTGATACAGTACCAGTAACAGTTACATCGTCACCCATAGCAACACCTGAACCAGCAACCCAGATACCAGACCATTCGCCAGTACCATTTTGCATAGTAAATTCACCATCATATACACCAGTAACAATACCAGTAGTTTCAACATATTCAGTTACAACAGCAGAACCAGAACCACCTGTACCAGTAGTATCTTGGATTTCAGTAATTGTGTAAGAAGTTGCAGTTAATACTTCCCAGTTTTCGAAACTTGCATTGGTTACCAGATTGGTTGTTCCACCATCTTCTGAGTAAACCACATTGTCCAAAATACATTCGAAATCTCCGTCCCAATCGCCAGTGATATCATAAAAACGGAAGAAAACTGTTCCAGTTGTTACACCATCAGGCACGATACCAGTCATTTCAAGTAATTCCCAATCTGTTCCATCATTTGAATAACCACCCCATTCGTTAGTGCCATCAAAACTGAGAGCGATACGTGCTTTACCAGCAATATCATTATCAAAAATGTATGCACTAGCAGTATAATTAGCACCTGGAGTTACAGTAAAACTAGCAGAAACGACTTCTGTATCAGCCTGTGCATCAGTTGTGGATAAAACTCCTAAAGCATTAGTACCATCTTGTACCGTCGTTGTTTCCTGGCTTAACGCAATGTTTCCAGGATTTTCATTCACCCAATCAGTTAATGTTTGTCCAAACACAATTCCACCAATCAAAAGAGCGAATAATGAAGTAAATAATCTTTTCATAACACTTAATTTAATTATAATTTAATATTTATTTTTAAATCCTTTAAAAAAGGGATACGAAGTTAAGCAACTATTCAATACAAACAAAGATTTTATCTTAACAAATTATTAACCATACACATATTTTAATATATTTGAAGCTGCAAAAAAAAGCAATTTAATGACACGTATTCTTTTATTTTTTTCAATATTATTTGGATTCACACTA